>CAZEHU010000029.1:0-10904 GCA_964511605.1 uncultured Myxococcales bacterium | reverse complement strand
CCCCGGCGCGAAGGTCACCTCGACGTAGCCCGCGTCTCGCGACGCGGAGGCTCCATGCACCCGAGGCTACGACACCTGGCGCTCCCGGCCCTCGCGCTGGCCGCGCTCACCTTTGCTGTACCCACGGCGGACGCCCGCCCCCGCGAGGATGGCGCCCCTGCCGCTGCCCTGGGCATGGGCGACGCGATCCGCGCCACCGCGGTCGGGACCAATGGGCTCTTCTACAATCCCGCCGGCATCCGCCTGCTGAAGTCCTACAGCTTCGAGGGCGCCTATGGCTTCAGCGGCGGTCGCAAGGGCCACACCTGGACCCTCGGCGGGGTCGACGCTCGCACCAACCCCGCCGTGGCGATGGGCATCGCGGCCACCTACATCGATACCGAGGAGGGAGGGCACGAGAGGAGCGGCTACCGTATGCGTGGAGGCCTGGCCTCCGGCACCGAGTGGTCCGGCGGCAGCCTGCAGTTCGGCGTGGGGGTCCACTACCTCGATCTCCACCGCGAGCTCTTGAGCCAGCTCGACCCGGACTCCGGAGGCACCGAGACCTTCCTCACCTTCGACGCCGGCATCGTCCTGGACATCGGTGGTGTGCTCCGGCTCGCCGCGGTGGGGCAGAACCTCGTCGATACCAAGGCCGCCGAGGCCCCCCGCATCGCGGCGTTCGGCGTCACCGCCGCCATGGGCCGCATGGAGCTCAGCTTCGACACCGAGCTGGACCTCGACTCCGATCCCGACAAGGCCTCCCCTACCTACTCGGTGGGCACGCAGATCCTCCTTGGCGGCAACGCCGTCACGCGGAGCGGCTTCACGATGGACAGCGTCACGGGCGACAAGCGGGTCTCCGGCGGCATCGGCTACGTCAGCCGCGAGGTGGCCCTCGACCTGGGCATCTCCAAGGAGCTCGAGGGCGACGCCGCCTGGATGATCTCCGCGGCCATGCGCTACTACCTGCCGTAGGAGGCTCATCGACCATCGACGGCTCCCTCGAGGCGCAGGCGCAGGGCTCGGCCGTGGAACGCTCGGGTCCACTCCGTGTCCCAGTACTCGATGAGGGCCTTGGCGTGCGCCCGCTTGCGCCGCCCAGGATCGCGATCGACGAGGCGGCGACCATGCCGGAGGATCTGGGCTTTCAGCACCGGGTCCGCGTCCTCGAAAGCGACGACGTCCACGTCGCGGCCGAGCAGCACAGCAAGGCGCGCCGAGAGGTCCAGCGAACGCACCGAGGACTCCAGCGAGGGCGCTGAGAGGTCCAGCGCCCCCTCGCTCTCCGCGGCCCCAGCGGGGTCGCCGGACTCCCCGGCCCAGAGCACGGCCAAGCCCAGGTCGCTCCTGGCGTGCGCCTTGCCTTTCGCGGCCGAGCCGAAGAGCCAGGCCACGGCCACGCCGGGCTCGGCATGGAGCGCCGGCGCAAGCCTGGCGATGCGGGCCTCTAGGTCCATGGCGCCACTGTACTCGGCCAGTGGTGCGACGGCCAAGCGCACACGCGCTCGGGTGGCCACGGGGAGGAGGGCGCGACAACGAGCAGGAGGACGGCTCCGCGGGTCGGACTCCGCTTGACCCTCGCGGATCGGGCGAGTAGAGAGGTCCGCCCTTTCCCGAGACACCTGGAATCATGGGGTCCTCCGATGGCCAACGGAAACTTCATCTTCACCTCCGAGTCCGTCTCGGAGGGCCACCCCGACAAGGTCGCCGACCAGATCTCCGATGCCGTCCTCGACGCCATCCTGGAGGTGGACACCTCGGGGCGCGTCGCCTGCGAGACCATGGTGACCACGGGCCTCGCGCTCATCGCGGGTGAGATCACCACCGAGGCCTACATCGAGATGCCGGCCCTGGTCCGCGAGACCATCCGCGACATCGGCTATACCGACAGCGACATCGGCTTCGACAGCCATACCTGCTCGGTGCTCACCAGCATCGACCAGCAGTCGGCGGACATCGCCCAGGGCGTCGACGAGGGCGAGGGCCTGTTCACCGAGCAGGGCGCTGGAGATCAGGGCCTGATGTTCGGCTTCGCCTGTGATCAGACCGCGGAGCTCATGCCGCTGCCGGCCATGCTCAGCCACAAGCTGGTCCGGCGCCTGTCGGACGTTCGCAAGCATGGCATCGTCGGCTTCCTGCGCCCGGACTCGAAGAGCCAGGTCACCGTACGGTACGAGGACCGCAAGCCCGTGGCGGTGGATACCATCGTGGTCTCCACCCAGCACAGCCCGGACGCCACCTGGGAGCACGTCCGTGAGGCCGTCATCGAGACCGTGGTGGAGCCCACGATCCCCGAGCGCCTGATCACTCCGGACACCCGCATCCTCATCAACCCCACCGGCCGCTTCGTGGTGGGCGGGCCGATGGGCGACTGTGGCCTGACCGGCCGCAAGATCATCGTGGACACCTACGGCGGCTGGGCCCGCCACGGCGGGGGCGCGTTCAGCGGCAAGGATCCCTCCAAGGTGGACCGCTCCGCGGCCTACTACACCCGCTACGCCGCCAAGAACGTGGTGGCCGCCGGCCTCGCCACCGACTGCGAGATCCAGGTGGCCTACGCGATCGGTGTCGCCAAGCCTGTCAGCGTGCACGTCGACACCTTCGGCACCGGCACCCACGACGATCAGAAGATCGCGGACGCGGTCCAGCGGGTCTTCGATTTCCGCCCCAAGGCGATCATCGACCAGCTCGACCTGCTCCGCCCGATCTACCGGAAGACCGCGGCGTATGGCCACTTCGGCCGTACCGAGGAGAGCTTCACCTGGGAGCGCACCGACCGCGTCGAGGCGCTGCGCGACGCCATCTGAGGTCGACGCCGGCACGCGAGGCATGGCTGGCCTCTGGGGCCAGCCACGAATGCGTTGACAGCCCCAGGCCGACCCTTTACAACGCCACGGCTTTTTCGCCCGGCAATTCAGGAGGGCATGCGATGCAGACGCAGAGCTTCCGGCCCGACAGCATCGATCGCGAGTGGTACCTCGTCGACCTCGAGGGACAGGTCCTCGGTCGCGCCGCCTCGCGCATCGCCACCATCCTCCGCGGCAAGCACAGGCCGACCTTCACGCCGAACGCCGACTGCGGCGACTTCGTCGTGGTGGTGAACGCCGACAAGGTGGCCCTGACCGGCAACAAGCTCGCCGACAAGGTCTACTACCGGCACTCCGGCTACCTCGGCGGCCTCAAGAGCGAGACCGCGGCCGAGGCGATGGACAAGTACCCCGAGCGCGTGATCGAGCGTGCGGTCAAGGGCATGCTGCCCCGTGGCCCGCTGGGCCGCCGCATGATCAAGAAGCTGAAGATCTACGCCGGCGCCGATCATCCCCACGCGCCCCAGGCCCCCAAGGCCATCGACCTGTCCAAGGTCTGAGGAGCCCCCACGCCATGAGCACCGACCGCATCTACGCTACCGGCCGTCGCAAGGAAGCCACCGCACGTGTGTGGCTCACCCCGGGCACGGGTCGCATCCTCGTGAACCGCAAGGATCCCTCGGATCACTTCCGGCGGGCCACCCTGCTGATGGTCCTCGACCAGCCCTTCGAGGTCACCGAGACCCAGGGCGAGTGGGACATCTACGCGACCGTCTCCGGCGGCGGCCTCAGCGGCCAGGCCGGCGCGGTCAAGCACGGCATCTCGCGGGCCCTCGTCAAGGCGAACGAGGAGCTCAGGCCCTCGCTGAAGAAGGCTGGCTTCCTGACTCGCGACGCCCGCGTCGTCGAGCGCAAGAAGTACGGCCAGCCGAAGGCCCGCAAGCGCTTCCAGTTCTCGAAGCGCTAGAGCAGCGCCCGCATGTCCGCGGGCACGCCGTCCCCCGCGCCACCGTCCGAGCGCACGCCGCTGCCGATCTGCGATCCCCACATCGCGGAGCGCCCAGCCCGGGTGCGCTCCCGCCACGAGGGCAAGGTGCGCCTGGGCGTCGTGCTCTTCTGCGCCCTCCTCTACCTGCCCCACCTGGGCAGCTTCGGGCTGTGGGATCCGTGGGAGACCCACTACGGCGCCGTCACCACCGATATGGTCGAGACCCGCGACTGGGTCAGCCCGTGGTGGGGCTACAAAGAGAAGATCGGCGACCACCGGCAGCAGGGCAAGCCCTTCTACTCGAAGCCGGTCTTCATCTTCTGGACCGAGGGCTTCTTCTTCAGCGTGATGGGTCGCTCGGACCTGTCCGCGCGGCTGCCCATGGCCATCCTGGCCATCCTGGCGGTCTTCCTCTTCTACATCATGCTCTCGACCCTCTGGTCGAGACGCGTGGGGCTGGTGGGCGCCCTGGTCCTCGCCACCTCGCCCCAGTTCTTCCTGTTGAGCCGCCAGGCCCAGACGGACATGCCCTTCGTGGGCACCATGCTACCGGCGCTCTGCTTCTTGATGCTCGCCCTCTTCGCCCCACGGGTGGAGCTGAGCCGGCGCCGCTTCCAGGCCTGGATCGCCGGGACGGCGGCGTTCGTCCTGCTCAACGTCGTACCCCAGCTCGCCATCATCGCGACGGACCTGAACGACAAGCCGAACAAGGCGCTCGTGGGCGCCGCGCAGCTCATCTGGACCCTCCAGCGCACCGGTTCGATCCACGCCTTGGTCTACGGCGTGGTGCTCGCCCTCGTCCTCCTGTGGTTCGGCCTATCCCTGCGCCGCGACCTTGAGCGAGAGGGGCTCAGTGATGCGGTCAAGGATCGATGGCTGCGCCGCATGCAGCTCGTCCTCTTCTACGTGCTCATCGCCCAGGCCACCCTGGCGAAGGGCCTGCTCGGCTTCGCCTTGCCGGGGGCCATCATCTTCGTCTGGCTGCTCGTCAGCGGGCGCTGGGCCGTCCTGCCACGGGTAGAGCTGCCCCGCGGCGTGCTGGTCTGCTTCGTGGTCGGGCTGCCGTGGTACGTGGCGATGTTCTGCCGCCACGGCATGGACTACTACAACCGCTTCATCGTGCACGACCACTTCAACCGCCTGGCCTCCGGCGTGCACCAGATCGACAGCGGCACCTTCGAGCACTTCATCAAGTGGCTCGGCTACGGCATGTGGCCGTGGAGCCTCTTCGTCCCCCTCGCGTTCGTCCGCATGCTGCGCTTCGCACGCTCCGGCGGTGAGCGCGAGGGCGACAGCCCAGCGGCCCAGGCCGAGATGATGGCGGGCCTCTGGTTCGGCCTGGCCTTCACCCTCTTCACGGTGAGCTCCACCAAGTTCCACCACTACATCTTTCCGGCGCTGCCTGCGCTGGCGGTGCTCGTGGCCCTCTTCGTCGATCAGCTCCTGGACGATCGGGGCTGGCTGCCGCGCCTCGCCGTGGTGCTCGGCGCCGTGCTCTTCACGGCCCTCGCGGTGGACATCCAGGGGGATCCCCAGTCCCTGCGCAACCTGATGACCTACAAGTACGACCGCCCCTACCCGGCGCACCTGCCCATCGATCCAGAGGGGATCGTCGGAAAGTCCACGGAGACCACCTGGAAGGACTCCACCTTCTACCGCCACACCCCCCCGAGCCTGCAGGCCATCCTGCAGACCGAGCTGTTCCGCTACGAGACCTGGATCCCCCTGATGGCCGGCCTCGGCCTCCTCGGCCTGGCCCTCTTCTTCGTCGCCCGGACCCGCATGGCAGGGCTCGTGGGCCTGGGCCTGATGGCCTCCCTCCTCTGCATATGGTCGCTCAACTACTACCTGCCGGCCCTCGCACCCCACTGGTCCCAGAAGTACCTCTTCGAGTCCTACTACGAGGACTGCACCCCGGTGCGGAATCCCAGCATCATCGACGAGAACTTCACCCCGCTGCTCGCCCGCATCGGCCTCGGAGGCCTCGTCGACTGGGAGCCGAAGCGGGTCTGTCAGGAGGACGTGCTGAGCTGGCGCATCACGTGGCGCGGCGAGACCTACTACAGCTACAACGAGCTGCAGCCCATCGAGGAGGTGGACCCCCAGTTCGGGCCCTACCTCGAGGAGCGCAACGGCGGCGAGACCTTCTACGTGCTCATGGAGCGCAAGGATCCAGGCAGCCTGCGCTCGAAGATCCAGAAGTGGTCCGACAAGCTCAAGCGCAAGAAGGTGGCGGGCTGGGAGAACATCGACCGCTGGGAGGCCGAGGTCCTCAACCACGAGAGCCGCTTCTTCCAGATGGCCCGCTTCCGCCCCATCGAAGAGGCGGAGGACAGCGAGGATCAGGCCAGCGCGACGAGCGCCACCGTCAAGTAGCGTCCCTCGGGGGCCACGGAGAGGAAGGGGTGATCTCCGGGCTGCCCGCCGAGCTCGAGCACCTGTACCGAGCGGCGCAAGCGATGGCCCGCCTCGGTCAGGACCCGCAGGAAGTCCCCCTCCGAGACGTGCTGGCTGCACGAGCAGGTCAGGAGCAAGCCCCCGGGCTCGAGCAGGCCCATCGCCAGGCTGTTGATGCGAGTATACTTCTTGAGGGCATCCTTCAGATGCGCCCGGCCCCGCGCCAGCTTCGGCGGATCACAGACCACCAGCGGCCAGCGCTCTCCTCGGGCCCGAGCCTCCTTCATGAAGCTCATGGCGTCCGCCTCGACCACGTTCATCCGGTCGGCGACCCCATTGAGGGCAGCGTTCTTGCGGGCTGCCGTGCAGGCGGCCTCGGAGGCATCGACCGAGGTCACGTGCTCCGCGCCCGCCACCGCAGCCGTGATCCCGAAGCCCCCGGCGTAGCTGTAGAGGTCCAGGACCCGGCGGCCGGCGGCGAGCGAAGCGAAGCGCTGGCGATGCTCCCGCTGGTCGGCGTAGAAGCCGGTCTTCTGCCCGCCCCGGGGATCGATGTGGTAGCGGATCCCTCGCTCCTCGACCTCGACGTGGTCGCCCTCGAGGGGAGAGCCGCGCAGCTCGACGAGGGTGGGGATGGCCTCCAGCTTGGAGGCCTCCGCTCCCACCCGCAGGATCACCGTCTCGGCGTCCGTGGCCTCGAGGAGGAGCGACGCGATCTCCTCCCGCGCTTCGTACGCAGCGCGGGTATGGAGCCCGCAGACCAGCGCCGGGCCCAGGCGGTCGACGATGAGGCCGCTGAGCCCATCACCCTCCGAGTTCAAGAGGCGGAAGGCAGTGGTGTCCTCGCTCGGAAGACCCAGCGCGGCCCGGAGGTCGAGCGCCGCAGGCAGGCGCTCGCGCGCGATGTCGGTCAGAGCGCGTGGCTCGAAGGGCAGATCGGTCGAGCGCCGGTGATGCCAGAGGCGGACGGAGATACGGCCATGGGGGTTGTAGAAGCCGGTGCCGAGGGCATTGCCCCGCTCGTCCTCGACGATGCAGGCCCCGCCGGTATCGCCGATGGGCCCCTGAACGGAATCGATCGCCCCGCTGAAGACCCAGGGATGTCCGATCCAGACCGGCTTGGAGCGCCCGCGCTTGAGACGGACGACGAGCTCGGGGAGCGAGCTCATGCCTCCTCGCTCGGGACCTCCGGGTCGTCCTCGCTCGGTCCTTCCGTGGTGAGCGCGGCGGCCTCGCTGCCCTCGCCGTCCTCGGCAGACGCCTCGGCGCCATCGGCGCCCTCCGCGCTCTCGCCCTCGTCCTCCTCCTCGCTCGCTTCCACCGGACGGACGCTCATCACCCTCTCCTCCTCGGAGAGGTTGATGATGCGCACACCTCTGGCGCTGCGGCTGTAGACGCTGATCTGCTCCATCGGCATTCGGATGATGGTGCCCCCATCGGTGACCACCATCAGATCCTGATCCCCGTGGGCGAGGCACATGTCCACGAGGTCGCCGTTGCGCTCCAACCACGGGAGGGCCCTCAGCCCCTTGCCGCCGCGATTCTGCACCCGGAACTTCGCCAGGGCCGTTCGCTTGCCGTAGCCGCGCTGGGTGATGAGGAGGACCGCATCCGCGGTGGGATCGAGCTCCTCCTCGACCCCCTCCTCCCCGGCGTCGTCGTCCTCCTCCTCCTCGTCTTCCACCTCGTCGGCGCCGACCTCGAGCTCGTCGAGGTCGTCGGCCTCGTCGGTGGCCAACTCGTCCGCGGGCGGGGGCTCCACCTCCACGCCCTCGATGCGCACCACGCTCATCGCGACGACCTCGTCCCCGGCCATCAAGCGGATGCCGCGGACCCCCATGGTCGCGCGGCCCTTCGGGCGGGCGTCGTGGACCGAGAAGATGATGCTCTGGCCGTGGGCGGTGGCCATCATCACGAAGTGATCGTCGTCGGCCATGCGAACGTTGACGAGATCGTCGCCGTCCCGGAGGCGGATGGCGATGAGCCCATTGGTCCTCAGGTTCTTGTACTGGCTGAGCACGGTGCGCTTCACCACCCCCTTTCGGGTGGCGAAGACGAGGGTGACGTCGTCCCGATCGAGCTCCCCCGGGGCGAGGATCGCCCGGATCTGCTCGTCGCTGCCGAGGGGCAGGAGGTTGACGATGGCGCGGCCGGTGGAGTTGATGCCGCTCTTCGGGATCTGCCAGACCTTGAGCGGGTAGACCTGCCCGCGATCGGTGAAGATCAACAAGCGCTGGTGCGCGGTGGCAACGAAGACGTCGTGGACCACGTCCTCGGTCTTGGTGGACATACCGCTCCGGCCGCGGCCGCCGCGTCGCTGGGTGCGGTACTCCGCGAGGGGGGTGCGCTTGACGTAGCCGCCCGTGGTCACCGTGACGACCATCTCGTCGTCGGCGATGAGGTCCTCCATCGATATCTCACCGGAGGCCTCGACGATGCGGGTCCGCCGCGGGCTGGCGAAGCGCTCGCGGATCGCGGTCAGCTCGTTGGCGATGACCTCCATCAGGAGCTCGTCGGAGCCCAGGATGGCGGTCAGGCGAGCGATGGTCTCCTGGATATCGGCGTACTCCGCCTTGATCTTGTCGACCTCGAGGCCCGTGAGCCGCTGCAGGCGCATGTCCAGGATGGCCTGGGCCTGGATCTCCGTGAGACCGAAGCGCTCGCCGAGGCGCGTCCTCGCTTCGTGGGGCGTAGGGCTCGTCTTGATGAGCTCGACCACCTCGTCGATGTTCTCGAGCCCGAGGAGGTAGCCCTTGAGGATGTGGGCACGCTCCTGAGCGCGGGCCAGCTCGTAGCGGCAGCGCCGCGTGACCACGTCGCGGCGATGGTTGATGAAGTGGCCCAGCATCTCCTTGAGGGTGAGCACCCTCGGCTGGCCCTCGACGATGGCCAGGTTGATGATGCCGAAGCTCGACTGCATCGGGGTCATGGCGAAGAGCTTGTTGAGCACCACCTGAGCGATGGCGCCGCGCTTGAGCTCGATGTAGACGCGCATGCCTTTGCGGTCGCTCTCATCCCTGAGGTCGCGGATGCCCTCGATGCGCTTGTCGCGCACGAGGCCCGCGATGCGCTCGAGCAGCTTCGCTTTGTTCACCTGGTAGGGCAGCTCGGTGACCACGATGGCCACATCGTCGCCCTTCGAGTCCTGCTCGAAGTCCGCCTGGGCCCGGATGCGGACGATGCCGCGGCCGGTGGTGTAGGCGCTCCAGATCCCCTGCTGGCCGTAGATGATCCCAGCGGTAGGGAAGTCGGGACCCTTGACGATCTCGCAGAGCTCCTGGATCTCGATGTCCGGGCGCTCGATGATCGCCTGGGTGGCGTCGATCACCTCCCCGAGGTTGTGGGGCGGGATGTTGGTCGACATGCCCACGGCGATGCCACCGGAGCCGTTGACGAGGAGGTTCGGGAACCCCGCGGGGAGCACGACCGGCTCCATCTCGCGGCCGTCGTAGTTCTCCTGCCAGTCGACGGTAGCCTTGTCGATATCCCGGAGGAGCTCCTCGGTCAGCCGGGTCATGCGCACCTCGGTGTAGCGCATGGCCGCGGCCCGGTCGCCGTCGATGGAGCCGAAGTTGCCCTGGCCGTCCACCAGGGGGTCGCGCAAGGAGAAGTCCTGTGCCAGGCGGACCAGGGTGTCGTAGATCGCCTGGTCGCCGTGCGGGTGGTACTTGCCCATCACGTCGCCGACGATGCGCGCCGACTTCTTGTGGGGCTGACCGAAGGTATTGCGTTGCTCGTGCATGGTGTAGAGCACGCGTCGATGCACCGGCTTGAGGCCGTCGCGGACGTCGGGCAGGGCGCGCCCGATGATGACCGACATCGCGTACGCCAGGTAGGACCCGCGCATCTCGTCTTCGATGTTGACCGGCTGGCGGGCGCCGCCCTGAGGGGCGTCGAGGCTGGACATGGATCCCTCGGGTCCGGGAGACGGAGGACCCTAGCCCGCAGCCCTCCCGAAGTCAACCGGGATCGCGGCACCCAAGCGCCTGATATTGCAGGCGTTTTCAGCCCAGCGGGTGGGCCCTGGCGGCCTCCTTCCGGAGGGTGCCTCGGACCCTCTTCTGGAGCAGCGCCGTGGCCGCCGTCAGGAGCTGGCTGACCCGGCTCTCGGTGACCCCGAGGATCCTGCCGATCTCCTTCAAGGTCAGGTCGTCGTAGTAGTAGAGGCTGATGACGATCCGCTGCTTGTCCTTGAGGCCCTCGATGTGCTCGCGGACCAGGCCGCGGAGCTTCTTGAAGTGCAGCACCAGGCTGGGATCGACCGCGTCGGGATCCACCAACACGTCGAAGGGATCACGCGTATCCTCGCCGCGCCCCCCGACATCCTCGAGGCTCATCAGGAAGACCGGCTTGAGCTTGCCGCTCAGGGCGTGGAACTCCCCGAGCCCGATGCCCAGGCGCTCGGCGATCTCCTCGTCGGTGGCCCGGGTGCCGGTATCCTGCTCTACCGCGCGGGCCGCCCGCGCGAGCTCCGCCTGGGCGCGGCGGGTCGAGCGCGTGACGTGGTCCATGGCTCGGAGCTCGTCGAGGATCGCGCCCTTGATGCGGATCTCCGCGTACTTCTTCAGGTTGGTGGCCCGCGTCCGGTCGAACTTGTCCACCGCATCGATGAGCCCCAGGGTGCCGGCGCTGATGAGGTCGTCCACCTCGATGTGCGGCGGCAGCCGCTGGGCGGTCCGGAGCGCCACGGTCTTCACCAGGGGTGCATACTCCTCGATGAGCTGCCGGCG
>CAZEHU010000028.1:0-11955 GCA_964511605.1 uncultured Myxococcales bacterium | reverse complement strand
CTCGACATCCCCAACGCCAACACGATCCTGGTGGATCGGGCCGATCGTTTCGGGCTCGCCCAGCTCTACCAGCTCCGCGGCCGGGTCGGCCGCTCGAGCGTCCGAGCCTTCTGCTACCTCCTCATCCCCTCCCCCCAAGGGCTGGCGGGGGACGCCTCCCGCCGCATCGAGGCGATCCAGCGCTTCACGGAGCTCGGCAGCGGCCTGTCCATCGCGAGCTGGGACCTCGACATTCGGGGGGCCGGGGATCTGTTGGGCGCCGACCAGGCCGGCCACATCGAGGCGATCGGCTACGAGGGCTACCTCCAGCTCCTCAAGGAGGCGGTCGAGGAGCTGCGCGCGGAAGAGGAGGGGCGGGCGCCGGAGGTCCGACTCGAGCCGGAGCTGAAGATCGCCCTCGAGGCCCGCCTGCCGGAGGGCTGGCTGCCGGACACCACCCTGCGCCTCCGCCTGTACAAGCGGCTGGCGGGCGCGGAGTCGGTCGACGAGGTCTTCGAGGTCCTCACGGCCGCCGTCGACCGCTACGGCAGGGCCCCCGACAGCGTCAGGACGCTGGCGGAGCTGATGGCCGCCAAGCTCGAGGCGGCGGCGCTGGGCATCGCCTCGGTGGCCTACAACTCCCATCGAATCGCCCTCGACCTCACCAAGGGATTCCCCTTGGCCGGGGAGGCGCTGACCGCCTTCCTCCATCGGGGCGGCGGCCGCTGGACCCTCACTCCCGAGCTCCAGCTCGTGCGCGACGTGCGCCCGGCGGAGTGGGACGCGGGCATGGCCACCCTGCGCTCGGCGTTGCGGGAGGTGGCGGCCGATGCTAGGAGCCGCCGAACCCGCCATGCTCACTAGCCCCCGCATCGCTCCCCGCTTCGGCGCTCCACGGCGGCTCGCCGCCGCCCGGCGGAGTGCGACCGGGCTGCTCGTCCTGGGCATGACCGGGCTCACCGCGATGGGTTGCAAGCCGGAGAAGCCCGACCTCGTCAAGGAGCGGCTCGAGCAAGCGACGACGCGGGCTCAGGCAGCGAAGAGGGCCGCGGAGAGGGGCGCCCTGGTGCGGATGGAGACCCCGCGGGGGCTCTCCTCAGAGGAGGCCGCGCGCGTCGTGGCGCAGGTCGGCGAGACCACGATCACCGGCGGGGACGTGGCCCGACACATCGACAGCCAGCCCCGCCACCTGAGGGCGCGATGGGCGAGCCCGGAGCACCGCCGCGAGCTGGTGGATCGTATGGTGGAGATGGAGATCCTGGCCCAGGAGGCCCTGCGGGAGGGTCTCGACCGCAGCCCGGCGGTACAGCACGCGCTCAAGGTGGCGCTGGCACGGGAGCTGCTGGGCTCGGTGGATGGCAGCGTCAGCGGGGCGGAGGTGGACGCCCAGGCGGTCCAGCGCTTCTACATGGAGAACAAGGAGCGCTATGTACGGCCGGAGCGTCGGCGGGCGGCCTTGATCGTGGCCCAGACCCAGGAGACCGCGGCGGACGTGGGCTCCAGGATCGCGGCCCTGGCCGCCAAGGAGCCGAACCGCGCCCGGGTGATCTTCGGGGATTTCGCCGAGGAGACCTCCGAGGATCGGGAGACCCGCAAGCGACGTGGCGACCTGGGCTGGTTCGATCGGGAGGGGCGGAACCAGGCGGACCAGATCAAGGCGGCCGGGGTGCTCGCGGACACCGCATGGGGCCTGGGTGAGGTGGGCGCCATCGGCGCGCCCGTGGAGCTGGAGAGCAAGCTCTGGGGCCTCGTGCAGCTCACCGGCCGCGAGCCATCCCAGGTCGAGCCCCTCGGCGACGTGGAGGCGGCGATCAAGGATGAGCTCCTGCGCTCGAAGGCCGAGGCCGCGCGGAGGTCCCTGCTCGCGGACCTGATGTCCGCGGCGGCGATCGAGGTGCACGAGGAGGTGCTCTCCTCGCTCCCCGAGCCGAAGCCCGCGCCGGCGCGCGCCGGCGCGGCGGGTGCCACGCCTGTCGAGGTGAAGTCCGCGGCCGACCGTGCCGCCGTACGAGCCCGCGCGGCGCTACCCACCAACGCCGCTGGCATGGCCCGCCGCCTCCTGGACAAGAAGCCCAAGGAGCTCGAGGCCCCGCGGCCTCAGCCGCCCGAGGGGTTGAAGGCCCACATCGCCGATGAGGTGCGCCGGCAGGCGGACGAAGAGACCCGACGGCGTCACCCCGATGCGCCGTGATGGAGGCCCCATGAAGAGGATGCAGTCCGTGATCCGGGTCGCGGTGACCCGGATCGTCGCCGCAGCGCTCCTGCTCGCGCTCGCCGGTCCGGCGCTGGCCGGGGAAGCGAGCCCTGGTGGCGGGGCCGATGGGATCGGGGAGGTCGAGGACGGGGCCCCTTCGGCGCCCGCGGACGCGGAGACCGCCCCGGCGAGCGCCGAGGCCTGGCCGCCACCCGGCACCGTCGTCATCGACGGCGTCGTCGCTATCGCGGGCAAGGAGCCGATCACGATGGGCGAGCTGGCGCGCGCGGCGGTCCCCTTCATGGCGCGGGCGGAGGCGGAGGGCCTGTCGATGAACGACAGCCGCCGCGCGGAGATCATGCGGGAGGTGCTCGACGGGCTCGTCAACGACGTGCTGGTGCTCGAGGAGGCCCGCCGCTTGCAGATCGACGTCCCCGCGCGACAGGTCGACCAGCAGGTGGAGCGCCTCAAGGACTCCAATGGCTGGAGCGACGAGGAGCTGGCCGCGGCCCTGAAGCAGCACGGCTTCCCTACCATCGCCAAGTACCGGGAGCACGTCCGCAATGATCTCCTGAAGAACCAGGTGCTCAGCATCAAGGTGGCGAGCCGGGTCACCCTCGACGAGGAGGACGTGAAGCGCGCCTACGCCGACGAGATCGGCGGCGGCAGGATCCAGGAGAGGCGGGCCACCCACATCCTGCGGATGCTGGACCCGAAGCTCTCGACCCCGAAGCAGATCCGCGACGCCCAGACGATGCTGCAGGCGGCCCGCAAGCGCGTCCTCGCCGGGGAGGTCACCTTCGAGGACTCCGCCCGACAGCTCTCGCAGGATAGCAACGCCGACGCCGGCGGCGACCTGGGCTGGTTCTCCAAGGGCGACATGGTGCCGGAGTTCGAGGAGGTGGTCTTCGAGCTCGGCGAGGGCGAGGTGAGCGATCCGATCCAGACCGAGTTCGGGCTCCACCTCATCAAGCTGACGGGCATCCGCGAGCGGGAGCTGGTCTCGGATGAGGAGCGCGAGAAGATCGAGCGCCAGATCCGCTTCCGCCTGCGCGAGAAGGCCCTCGAGCGCATCTACAACCAGTACATCCGAGAGCTGCGCAAGGGCACCCACGTGGAGATCCGCCACGCCGCCGCCGGACTGGACATCGAGTAGGGCGGAGGCCCGCGTGGGCCACGGGAAGACCAGCATCCGCCTGGGCATCACCATGGGCGATCCCGCGGGCATCGGGCCCGAGGTGGCGGTCCGCGCCCTCGATGCGCTCGCGCCCGCGCTCCATGGTGTCCAGCTCGTCGTGTACGGTCACGCCTGGCTCTTCGACGGGGTGGACGCGGAGCTCGTCGAGCCCGAGGTCGCTCCGGGCGGCGCCGTCCGCCCGGAGCGGGAGGCGATCGAGCACGCGGCGGCCGACCTGGCCTCCGGGGCGCTCGACGGGGTGGTCACCGGCCCGGTGGACAAGGCCTGCTTCGGCGGCGAGTTCCCGGGCCATACCGAGCTCTTCGCAGCCCGCTGCGGGGTCGACGACTGGGCGATGATGCTGGCGGGGCCTCGCCTCTCGGTGGTGGCGGCGACCACCCACGTGGCCCTCCGGGAGGTCCCCGGGCTCGTGAGCGTCGAGGAGACGGTGCGCCTCGGGAGGCTCCTCCACCGTTCCCTCCGATCGCTGGATCTGCATGGAGCGGGCGGGCTCGAGGCGCCACGGATCGCTGTGGCCGGACTCAACCCCCACGCCTCCGATGGTGGCCTCTTCGGCGACGAGGAGGCTCAGGCGCTGGGCCCGGCGGTCGAGCGCCTCGTGGCGGAGGGGATCGGAGCCAGCGGCCCGTGGTCCCCGGATACGGTCTACCACCGAGCGGTCCGCGGGGACTTCGACTGCGTGCTCGCGCCCTACCACGACCAGGCGCTCGTGCCCTTCAAGCTGCTCCACTTCTCGGACGGTGTGAACGTCACGCTGGGTCTTCCTCGGCCGCGCACGAGCCCCGACCACGGTCCGGCCTACGACCTGGCCGGTCGGGGGGGGGCCGATGCCACCAGCATGGAGCGTGCGATCGGCCTCGCCCTGCGCATGATCCAGCGTTGACATGGCGGAAAACCGAGTGCTATCAGCCTCTCCGAGGCGCGCCTCCCTCGGGGGACGTGCGCCTGCTCGTTGCCCTCGCCCGTCCCTCCCCTTCCCGCCCTGCGCGAGGTCCCGGCCCCTGTGATCCTGGACAAGCCCATGCCCCTGCGCACGAGCGCGCGCCGCGCGAGGCGCGGACCTGCGCCCGCGAAGGGTCAGGCGATCGTCGTGGTGGCGCTGCTCGCGTTCGGCAACTGGATGCTCTTCTTCGGCCACGACGCTACCGTCGCCGCGCCGAGCCTCGAGGAGAGGCTGCACGTCCCCGCCCTGGTCGATCCGGCCCAGAGCCCCGCAGGCCGCCCCGGCGCTCCGGGCGTCGACGGCAAGGGAGCCCCGGACGGCCGCGTGCCGGCCAAGCCCGGGGCCATCGAGGGCCTGAACCCGGGCCTGGACGACTTCGGTGAGCCCGTGGGCCGCAAGGTCGCCGGCAAGCTGAAGCGGGGACAGACGATCCTGAAGGCGCTCGGCACCGAGGGCATCGATGGCCGCACGGCCATGCCGGTCATCAAGTCGATGGAGAAGGTCTTCGACTTCCGCTACGCCCAGGTGAGCGATCGCTTCGAGGCCTGGCTCGACGATGAGGGTCAGGTGCAGCGCTTCCGCTACGTGCAGTCGCCGCTGGACGTCTACGAGGTCGGCCTGGAGCAGACGGGCCTGTACGCCTCCCGCAAGGTGGCCGTGCCCACCGAGGTGGAGGTGGCCCGGGTCGGCTGCTCGATCAAGTCCAGCCTCTACGGCTCCCTGAGCCGCTGTGGCGAGGGCCACCAGCTCGGCTCGAAGTTCATCGATCTGTTCGCCTGGGACATCGACTTCTTCACCGACGTGCGCCAGGGCGACGAGCTGAAGGTGATCGTCGAGAAGATCTCGGTGGACGGGAGGTTCCTCAAGTACGGCCGCATCCTCGGCGCCGAGTATGTGGGCAAGTTCGGCCGCAACCGCATCGTCCACTACACCGATCCCGAGGGGAATACCGGCTACTACACTGCCGGCGGGCGCGCGGTCCGGAAGCAATTCCTCAAGTCCCCGCTCAAGTACACGCGGGTCTCCAGTGAGCGAACCACAGGCATGCGGGCCTCGAGCCGCCGCAAGGCTTCGCCGGTGATCTACACCGCCGCGGAGGGCACGCCGGTCTGGGCGATGGCCAGCGGCACCGTCGTCTACGCGGGTGTATCCGGCTCCCTCGGCAATACGGTCACCATCAAGCACGACAGCGGCTACACCACGACCTACGGGCACCTGGCCAAGCTGGGCCGGACCATCAAGGTAGGCGCCCTCGTGAACCAGAAGAGCGTCATCGGCCGCGTCGGCCAGAGCGGGAGGGCGTCCGAGCCCAAGCTCCTCTTCAGCGTGCGCAAGAAGGGCAAGCTGAAGAACCCCCTGAAGCTCGACCGCGCCGAGGCCGATCCGGTCTCCCCCCTGTATCGGGATCACTTCGACTCCCAGGTCCAGGAGCTCCTCGGCGACATGGCCTCGACGCCCATCAAGCGCCCGCAGTCGTAGCGACCCGAGCGCCAGACCCGAGCTATCGATGAGCGGGACCCCTCGATCGGTCGCAACTCGGGCGTGGCGAGAGTCTCGGGCGATCGGGGGGAGCTGATTGGAGGGTGGGGGGGCCGCGGATCGGGGTGGTGACCGATCTGGGCTCGACAGAGAGCTGCGATGGCGCGGACAATCGCGGCGATCTTCGGGGGCCCGTTGGTGTGCGACTCGCCCCTAGACACCGCTCCTCCGAGCCTTGGTGACTCCGTGCTCGTCTGCCCCTTCGAAGGGAACCTCCCGCTCGCCTCCGACGTTGGCCTCCCGTGATCGAGGAGCCGACAGGATCGGAGGGGGGAGGGATGGACGATGGCGGCGCAGGCGAGCGCGGTGGGGAAGGCGCGGAGGGCACGCGGGGGCCGGCGCCGATCGGAGGGCTCGCCCGCTGGATGCAGCTCGCCGACAGACCTGGATTCCGCTGGACGATCACCGCGGTGGTGGGCTTCGCGTTCTTCGCCCTCGGGGTCGCGTACCTGAACCTCGGACAGCTCCCGGACGTGGTCTCCTTCAAGGTGGTGGGCGGAGAGGTGGTGCAAGCCGGCCACGAGGCCGTGGTGCGCGTGAGCGCGCGCTTCACCGATGCCCGCAAAGGGGTGCCGGTCAGCCTCCGCGAGGTGACCCTCGATGGCGCCCCGGCCCATCTGACCATCGCGGGCGACCAGCCCGCTTCTCTCTCGCTCTCCGTACCCTCCGAGGCCCGGGGCGAGATCACCCTGGGCATGAAGGTGCAGGCCGCCGATCGGCTCGAGGCCCTCGCCGTCACGTTCCCGGTGGTCCCGGGCGGCGACACCGACCTCCGCCTCGAGCCGGTGGGCAAGCTGCCGGAGATCCGGACCGCTCACCGCATCGAGCTGCGGCCGGAGGGCGGCGCCCTGGCGATGCACATGGACAACCGAGTGCTGGTCCGGATCCTCGATCTGGACGGCCGACCCGTCACGGGCGCCGAGGTGGAGGTCCGCCACAAGAGCTTGTCGGAGGGCGCCGTCCGCGGCTTCACCGACGCCAGCGGCCTCTGGGCCTTCCCGATGGACGCCAAGCAGCCCAGCTTCCGGGTCGGCGTGAAGGTCGAGAGCGGCCAGGGCGAGGATCGCAAGGTCACCCGGACCGACCGAATCCTCCGCCCCTTCGGCCGACAGATGCAGCTCTCGATGGTGCCGGCGGTCACACCGCCCGGTACCGAGCCCCGCCCGCGCCTGGCCACCTGGCGACCGGATACGGACGTCTGGTGCGACCTCGTCTCCAGCGGCGCGTGGGTCTGGAGCGCCCACGTCACCAGCCTCCGCGACCCCATGGGGCTCGCCCTGCCAGCCCTCGAGGAGGGCCTCCACCAGCTCCAGTGCTACGACCACCCATGGGCCCCCGACGAGGCCCACGCCACCTTGCCGATCCTCGTAGCCTCCGGCGATCCCCTCGAGGCCCTCCTCCAGGAGGTGCGCTCGCGCCGCCTCACCTGGCCGCCCGCCGCCATCGCGCCGGAGGGCACCGACCCCGCCCTGGCCGCCGCGTGGTGGGTCGACATCCTCCGCGGCCCCCTCGAGCCGCCCCAGCTCCTGGTCTCCACCCGCCAGACCGATCTCGCCGCCCGCGCCAAGTCCCACAAGGACGCCAAGCAAGAGCTCCTCCTCTGGATGGCCGGGGTCTTCTTCGTGGTCCTCCTGTGGCTCACCGATACGGTCCTCAAGTCCATGCTCGACAAGCGCGACCGAATGCGCGCCTACGCCATCGAGCTGGCGATGGAGGGCCACGACCCCTCCCTGGGACCCGAGGACAACCCCCACGTCATCGGCCCCGCCGACCTCGACGCGGTGATGGTCGCCGGCTACCAGCAGCGCCAGAACCTGGTGAAGCTCCGCTCTGTCGCGCTGGTCGTGGCGGTCTTCGGCGCCATCGTCGGCGGCGTGGTGGGTTTCCTGGGGCTGCTCCACCTCATCCGCTGAGGGCCCGAACTCCCTGGATGCCCGAGGGCGCATGGGGTAGGACTCCTCCCGATGCGGCGAGGGGAAGCGGCGGTGACAAGAGGGTGCCAATGTAGGCGCGTGCCACTTGGTGGCGCGGTCGCGCGAGCCTCGCCGCAGGCGTGGCCGCGCTCATGACCCCCGCGGGCGCGAGCGCCCAGAGCACCGCCCCACCGCTCGACCTGACCCGCTCCGTGCTCGGCTTCGGCCGGCACCTCCTCGTGCAGCCCACCGGGGACCTGCGGATCGTGGGGGCCTCGCTGCCCGCGCTGCCCGTCAGCCTGCAGGACGAGACCGCTCCGAGCGAGGTGACGGCGGAGAGCACGCTCGAGACCCGCCTGCGCCTCACCCCGAGCCTCAGCCTCGAGGGCTCGAGCTGGCCGCTCATCCGCCTCTGGCAGCTCCGCGCGGACCTCGAGCTCCGCGTCGACACCTTCGACGCGGAGCGGGAGGGGAGCACCGTCCTCCTCCACGATCCCTGGGAGATCGATCGCCAGGAGGAGCCGCAGCTCCGCTTGAGCGAGGCGGCCCTCATCGCCGGCGGCTCGAGGATGCAGCTCCAGCTTGGCCTCGTCCGCTCCGGCTGGGGCACGGGCATGCTGGCAGGCGATGGCCTCGATCCGCCCCCCGGCGCGCGCCGGAGCCCCTTCGGCCATCGCCGCTTCGCCGATCGTGTGGTTCGGGCGCTCGTCGCCTGGACGCCGCTCGATCCCCGACGCGAGGACGGCCGCGACTCCGGCCCGCCGCTCACCCTGGCCCTCGCCGCCGACGCGGTCCTCGACGACGACACCGCCTCTTGGAAGGCCGGCGACCGCGCGGGCCACGTCATCGGCGCAGCCTCCGGCGGCACCCGCCGCTACCAGGGAGGCGTCTACGCGGTCCACCGCTTCCAGGATCACGCCGAGGGTGGCCACACGGAGGTCACCGCCCTCGACGCCCGCGTGACGCTGGAGCCCCTCCGCGTCCTCGGCGCCACCTTCTTCCTCGAGGGAGAGGTGGCCCTGCTGCGCGGCAGCACCACCTTCAGCCGGAGCGCCATCCACGAGGGCCCCATCGACATCACGCAGCTCGGCTGGGTGGCCCGCACAGGCCTCGAGCGACACGACCTCGAGGCCGCCCTCGAGGCCGGCTTCGCCTCCGGCGACCACAACCCGATGGACGCCGAGCTGCGGGCCTTCACCTTCGATCGCTCCTACGGGGTCGGCCTCCTCCTGATCCCCCACCTCCTGAGGGCCTCGACCGCCGCGGCGGCCATCAATGTATCCGACGAGACCTACCGGGCCGAGCCCCCGCGCGGCTACGACCGTATCGCCACCGGAGGCGCCCTCCGCGGCGCATGGTACCTGCACCCACGCCTCGCCTGGCATAGCGGCTTCGGCCTCTCGGTCATGGGCGGCCTCCTCGTCGCCGAGTCCACCGCCGACTACGCCGATCCCTGGCAGACGGGCCTGTCCCCAGGTCAGGCCGTCGGGCCGACGGGCGAGGCCGGCGTTCGCTCCTTCGGCAGCGAGGTGCAGCTCGGCGTGCACTACCAGCTCGACGCCAACCCCCTCCACGTCCACGCCCGCCTCGAAGGCGCCCTCGCTTCCCCCGGCGAGGTCTTCGGGGAGCAGGACGACTTGATGGGCATCTGGCTCCGCACAGGGGTGGCCTGGTGATGCCCGCACGACCGAACCTCGGACTCGCCCTCGTCGCGCTCCTCGCGCTGCTCGCCGGTGCGTGCCTCGACACCGGTGCGCCCCTCGGCCCCGAGACCGAGGAGGGCACCGGCCCCCGCGTCGCTTACGATCCCCTCGAGCGCCCCATCCCCAACGTGCCCTTCCCGTGGGACGCGCTGCTCACCCCCACGGACGATACCTTCAGAGGACGGCGAAGGACCCTCTCCGAGGAGGCCCCCACCGGCGGCGAGCGCCGCATCCGCCGTCTGCTGAACACCCTGGACGGCTTCGGCCCCTGGGCCCCAATCTTCATCCCCTTCGAGGAGCCCATCGACCTCAGCACGGTGAGCGATGCCTCGGTCCTGGTCCTCAACATCGAGCCTGGTCATCCCCGCGAGGGCGAGCTGGTCTCCCTCGACCTCGGCCGGGGCTTCTTCCCCTGGCAGATGGAGCCTTACGGCTACTGGGCCTTCGACGAGCACAAGGACCTCGAGACCCTGGTCTTCCCGGGCGACAACCTCGCCGACGTGGACGGCGACGGCGCCCTGGAGTTCACCGCCCTCTGGGAGGTGGCCACGAATACGCTGATCCTGCGCCCCATCCTCCCCCTGGCCCAGGGCGCCACCCACGCCGTGCTGATCCTCGACGATGTGCGAGGTCCGAGCACCGCCAAGGGCCCCGGCCCCCCGGTACGCTCCCCCTTCCCCACCAAGGCCCACCCCGCCGAGACCGAGCGCATCGACCACGCCCTCGAGCTCGCCGGCCTCGACGCGGCCCGGCTCGCTTTCGGCTGGACCTACACCACCTCCGATGTAGCGACGCCGATCCTGACGTGGCGCGAGGGGGTCTGGGGCGAGGGCCCCCTGGGCTGGATCGGCGAGGCTTTCCCGCCCGGCTTCCACGCCATCGACGACCTCACGGTGACCGTCGACGGCGATACGGACGGCGACGACATCCCGGACGATCCCACCGACCACCGCTACATCCTGCAGCCCGAGCTCCTCGCTGGCATCTTCGAGCTGGTGGGCCCGGCGGTGGGGGATCAGTACACCCGCTCGGTCAGCTTCGACCACGTGGACTACTTCGCCTTCGGCATGCTGCGCTCCCCGGATCTGAGGACCGGCGAGTCGGTCACCATCGGCGTAGACGCCTTCACCGGGGAGGGCGAGGTCGTCGAGGGCCTGGTGCCCTTCTTCGCGTCGATCCCGAAGACCGTGCCCGGCGTGCACGAGCCCCCCTTCGACAGCGTCGTCTATTTCCACGGCACAGGCACCAGCCGGATGGAGCTCCTCGCTGTGGCCAACATCCTCGGACGCTTCGGGCTCGCCGGCGTCGCCATCGACGAGGTGGGCCACGGCCCGATCATCCCCGACGTGGCCCTCGCCCTCGAGCAGGCCGACCTCAGCGCGGACATGGTGGAGCTGTTGGCCCCCGTGATCGCCGCCGAGCTGGTGCCGGAGGACGCCGCAGAGTTCGAGGACATCAAGTGGTACGAGGCGCTCGAGAAGATGAACGAGATCGGCTTCTGGAAGGAGCTGGCGGTCCACGGCCGCACCACCGACGAGAACGGCAACGGCGCCCTCGAGAGCTCGGAGAGCTTCTTCTTCGCCGATCCCTTCAAGCAGTGCGCCTCGCTCCATCAGGACATCGTCGATGGCTTCTTCCTGGTCAGGACCCTGCGCTCCCTGGATCCCGACGCCGTCCCCCCCGGCATCGAGGTGCCCGCAGACGCTACCGCCGAGGCGCTCGAGCCCCACCTGCTCGCCGGCGACTTCAACGCCGACGGCGTCCTCGACCTCGGAGGCCCCGATACCCAGATCGGCACCGCAGGGACCTCGCTCGGCGGCTTCCACGCGGCCCTGCTCGCGGCCCTCGACAAGGAGGTCACGGTCGCTACACCGAACGTGGGCGGCGCCGGCTTCATGGACATCATGACCCGCTCGGACCTGCACTTCGTCACCGAGCGCATCTTCCTCGAGACCTTCGGCCCGCGGGTCATCGGCTGCCCGGACGGCGAGGGCGGGATCTGGCTCTCCTTCAACCTCGACACCGAGAAGTGCAAGGGGGGTCTGCTCGAGGCCAAGTCCTTCGCTCATCTGCCCGCGGTCGCTCCGGGCGATGGCGTCGTCGTGGACAACCTGGCCAACGGGGAGCGGACCGAGGGCGTCGTCGGCGACGCGGGCGGCTTCGCGCTCCCTATCCCGTCGGATCGCTGGGATCCCATCCGCATCGAGGTGATCCGCGCCGCCGGGGAGACCTCCGTCGTGCCGGTCCAGAGCCCGTACCACGGCACCGGCTTCGAGCGGAACAGCCCCCGCTTCCGGCGCTTTTTGGGCATCAGCCAGCACGTGCTCGATCGCTGCGATCCCGTGATCTTCGCGCGCCACCTCTTCATCGACCCCCTGCCGGGCCATCCGCCCACCAACATCCTCTTCGAGCAGGCCCTCGGAGATCGTGCCGTGCCTATCGCTAGCGGCGTGATGCTGGGCGTGGCCTCCGGCGCCCTCGGGATC
>CAZEHU010000027.1:0-12002 GCA_964511605.1 uncultured Myxococcales bacterium | reverse complement strand
GCGGAGCGCATGCTGGACGATCCGCGCGCGGAGGGGCTCGTCGAGTCCCTCGCCTCCCAGTGGCTCCTCGGGCGCCAGCTCGAGGGTACGCGGCCCGAGCTCGCCCTCTTCCCGACCTTCGACGAGGGGCTGCGCGCCTCCATGCTCGAGGAGGGCCGGGCGCTCCTCCGCGACGCCCTCGAGGATGATCGACCCCTGAGCGAGCTGGTGGACGGGCCGGACCTCTACGTCGACGATCGGCTGGCTCTGCACTACGGCCTGCCCGCGGGGCTCGTCGGCCCCGATGTGGGCTTCGTGCACGTCGTCGAGCACGACACCGAGCGCGGCGGGCTGATGACCCTGAGCGGGCTGATGACCGCGCTCTCCCACTCGACGCGCACCTCCCCGACACGGAGGGGCAAGTGGGTCGTGGGGCGCCTGCTCTGCGTCGAGATCGATCCGCCGCCCGCCGGCGCGGCCGCGGAGGCGCTGGCCAACTCGGAGGGCATGACGCCCAAGGAGCTCCTCGAGGCCCACGTCACGGACCCGGCCTGCAAGGGCTGCCATGAGATCCTCGACCCGGTGGGCTTCGGCTTGGAGCCCCTCGACGCCATCGGGGCCTGGCGCACGGAGGAGAAGGGGCTGCCCATCGATGCCACCGGACACCTGCCAGGCGGCGCCTCCTTCGATGGGCCCCGGGAGCTGGCAGGCGCCCTCGCGGAGGACCCCCGGCTGGGCCCCTGCCTCGCGCGAATGATGCTGACCTATGCGTTGGCGCGTGTGCCGACGCCCCTCGACGAGGGCACCCAGGACGCCCTGGCCGAGGCGGTCACGAGCGGCGGCCTGGGGCTGCGCTCCCTCTTCCTCGAGATCGTCTCGAGCGAGGCCTTCCGCGCGCGCCACCCGCCGGGGCCAACGCCATGAGCCAGCGCCACCCCAACCGGGATCTCCCTGACCGCCGCTTCGACAGGCGGCTGAGCCGCCGCCGCTTCCTCGGAGGCGCGGGGACCCTGGTGGCCCTGCCCTTCCTGGAGGCCCTGGCGCCCTCGCGGAGGGCCCTGGCGCAGGCCGGAGATGCAGCGCCGGCGACGAGCGAAGCGGGCGCTCCGGTGCGTGTCTTCACGTACTTCGCGCCGAACGGCATGCACATGCCGGCCTGGACTCCGGAGGCCGCGGGCCCCGACTACGAGCTGACGCCGATCCTGGCGTCGCTGGAGCCGCATCGCTCCGAGCTCCTGATCCTCAGCGGACTGGCCAACCACGTGTCGGGGGCGAACGACGCACCCCATACGTGGGCCTGCGGCACGATGCTCACAGGGGTGCCCATCGTGAAGCATCCGGGCGGCCAGGTGACCAGCGGGACCTCCTTCGATCAGGTCGGCGCCAAGGCCCTGGAAGGGTTGACCCGCTACCCCTCCCTCGAGGTCAGCGCGGACGAGGGCTCCACCGGCTTCTGCGAGGACGGCTATAGCTGCGCGTACCTCCAGAGCCTGTCCTGGGCCGGGCCGGAGCTGCCCCTGCCCTCGATCACCGATCCCAAGGCCCTCTTCGACCACCTCTTCGCCGGCTGGGATCCCACCGCCACCGCCCAGGAGCAGGCGTGGAGGAAAGCGGAGCGAAAGAGCATCCTCGACTTCGTCTGGGGCCAGGCGAAGGACCTCGGCCCCTCGCTGAGCGTGGCCGATGGGGCGCGCATGGAGCAGTACCTCGAGGCGATCAGCGCCCTCGAGAAGAGCCTGGCCGCCCTCCCGGACGAGCCGCCGACCGGAGTCTGCGCGGAGTCCGAGGCCCCCGGCCCCACGTACGGCATCCAGATGCGGCTCGACGCCCTGCACGAGCTCATGGTGCTGGCCCTCCAATGCGACCAGACCCGCATCCTCACCTTCATGCTCGAGAACGGCCTGGGCTCCCGCTACTACGACTTCCTGGGCGTCAGCGCCCCCCACCACAGCCTGACCCATCACTTCGGCGACGAGGACATGATCGCGGACGTCATCACCATCGACACCTGGGAGGTCCAGCAGCTCGCCTCCCTGCTCGAGCGCATGCGGGAGGTGGACGAGGGCGACGGCACCCTGCTCGACCATACCGCCCTCGTCTTCACCAGCAGCATGTCCAACGGCAACGGCCACGATCCCCACGATCTGCCCGTCCTCCTCGCGGGCCGCGCGGGCGGGGCCATCGACCCCGGCCGCCACGTGATCTACGAGGGCTCTCCCTCCCGCTCGAACCTCTGGATCGCCCTGTTGGGCATGGTGGGGGTGGAGGTGGAGAGCTTCGGGACGCACGGTACGGGGCCGCTGGGCGGGCTCGGCACGTGAACCGGGGCCCCCGCGCCCGCGCCTGAACGAAAGGCGCGGCTGTTCAGGGAGCCCCGTCCGCCCCCAGGTCTACCCGCACACGGGCCTCCAGGTAGTCCATCGCGACGCGAGCGCGGGTGACGCCCGGACCGGAGGGGGCGGCGGAGATGCAGCGATAGTCGAGGCCGACCTCCGGGTCGGCCATGAGGCCCCGGAGCTCCGCGATGTCCGTCGAGCTCCACTCGACGAGCGCGTCGTCGGAGAGCGATGCCTCGTCGCCGCCTACCTCCGTAGCGCCTAGCGTCGTCCAGCCCACGAGGCCGGTGCGGCTCCAACTCTCGAGGATCGCTCCGTCCGAGGAGGCCTCGTAGGGATGGCCGGTGCCGCCGCAGCGCGCCCACACGTGGACCCCGATGACGTCCTCCGCGTCGAAGCCCACGCCTGCGCCATCGAGCCGCGCGGTGAGCGAGGGGCGCTGCTCCGCATCGAGGGGGAGGGCCCAGAGGTCGTTGGACAGGCCCTCGAGACGATCGCCGCCGAAGACGAGGAGGCGCTCCTCGCCGGCATCCCGGACGGCCTCGTGGCGGCGACGGGCCGGGATCCTCCCGGTGGCTCCGCTGAGATCGGTCCAGAGCGTGCCATCCCAGGCCCACGTCTGGTCCAGCGCCCCGCTGTAGCGCCCCCCGACGAAGATCACCTGTCCGAGGCCGGCATGGAACGCAGCGGCCCCCTGGCTGATCTTGCCGTTGTGGGGGTGGAAGATGCCCTCCTGCCCGCCGAGGTCGACCCAGCCCGCGCCGCTCCTCTCTTGCAGTTGGTTCGTGGGCCAACCGAAGCCACCGAACGCATGCCCATAACCACCGAGGCTGACCACGACGTCGCGGACCGGATCCCAGGCGCCGGCGTGCGCCCAGCGCGCCGGGCCGGCATCGCTGGTCTTGGTCCACGAGGTCCCGTCGCCGGTCCACGTGGCCCCGACGACCGTGGCCCCGGCCTCCTCGAAGCCGCCCCAGAGCACCAGCTCCTGGGTGGACGCGCGCCAGACGAGCTCGGCGGAGCTCGCGTTGTCGGTGGGCC
Organism: uncultured Myxococcales bacterium; assembly: GCA_964511605.1. Taxonomy (GTDB): domain Bacteria; phylum Myxococcota_A; class UBA9042; order PHBI01; family JACKFB01; genus CAZEHU01. The sequence continues at coordinate 8,646 of CAZEHU010000027.1, read as the reverse complement.
CTGCGGGGCTCGGCGACCAGGCCTCGCCATCCCAGAGCCACGTGTCCGCGTGGTTGACGGTCTCCGGGCCGTGGTCCCCGTCGCGGCCCCCGTAGAGCACCGTCTTCTCGGTCAAGGGCTGGTAGCTGAGCACGTGCATCTGCCGCGGAGAGGGAGCGTCTTCGGGCACGTGCTGGGTCCATCTGAGTCCATCGAAGGTCCAGGTATCGTCCGTCGTCGACACGACCCCGCCCGCGTCGACGGCGTCCCCCCCGAAGAGCACGAGCTCCTCTCGCGCCTCATCCCAAGCGAGCCCGTATTCGGCACGATTCGCCGGGCGCGTGCCGTCCGCGGTGCGCTCGGGCCAGCCACGGAGGGTGGACCAGGTCCAGGTATCCCCGAGGATGCTCTTCTCACCGTCGACGCTCCTGCCCCCGTGGAGGATCAGCTCATGGCGCGCCTCGTCGTACGCGATGGCGTGGTGGTTGCGGGCTCCCGGCACGCCCGCGGCCGGCCCGTCGACGCCACCATCGAGGAGGCTCCATGCCTCTCCATCCCAAGCCCACAGGCCGTTATCGACACCGGCTCCTGTCACCTTGTCGACGCCGCCCAGGGCCACGACCGCGCCGAGGCCACCGTGCCAGGTCGTGGTGACGTGCTCGGCCTCCATCGGCCCTGTGCCGGGCGGCACCACCTTCTCCGACCACTGTTCGCCGTCCCACTCCCACATCTCCGCGGCCGCGGGACCGAAGGCGAAGTCGCGGGGGGCCGAGGACGGCCACCTCGCGCACTGGATCGAAGGTCATGGGGCACATCAGGCACCCGCCCGGCGAGCTGCCCTCGTGCAGGGTGGTCCACTGGACACCGTCCCACCCCCACAGCTTGTCCTTGGCTTTGCTCTGCGGGTCCCAGAAGATCTTGTAGCCGCCGTGGACCAGGACGAGGTCCCTGGCCGAGTCGTAGGTGGTGGCGTGCCCGGCGAGCGACTCGAACGAGGCTTCGCTCTCGGACACCAGGAGCCACGCCTCGCCGTCCCAGGTCGCGGTCTGGTTCACGGCATTCGCCCCGCCCGGGGGGTGGCCCCCGGTGTGGACGATCTCACCGCGCCGCGCGTCCCAGGCCATGCGCCCGAAGTGCTTGCCCCCGGGGTGCGGGACGCCATCGCCGCGCTGGTGCCAGCGGCGGCCGTCCCACTCCCAGGTCTCGGTCCGCATGCCGGAGGGATCCGAGCCACCGTAGAGGACGACCACGCCGCGCGCTGCGTCGTAGGCCATGGCGTGCGCCTCGCGCAGTCCAGGGCCGCCATCCCAAGGTCCGAGCTCCTCCCATACCGGCGACGCCTCGGAGGTCGCGGACTCCCCCCCCATGGCGCCGGCGCCGCTCGCTTGAGCCGTCGAGGACCCCGCCTCGGGCAGGAGGGCCACGCTTGCACTCGGGCTCTGCGGCAAAACGTGGGGCGAGGTCCCATCGCTCCCTTCCCGCAGGGTCGCGACCCACTCCTGGTAGCGCAGACCCACGGTCGCGGACTCGTTGCCGGCCCGATCGATCGCGCTGGCGAAGACCTGCGGCACGTCCACGGGCAGGAGGGTGGTGATCGGCCACCCTCCGCCGGCCAGCGGGGTCGCCACGCCGAGGAGCGAGCTCGCCTCCTCGTCCGCCCAGAAGTGGAGCTTGACCGGCTCCTCGTCGCCCTCGAGCTCGAAGGCGGAGGGAGGCAGCGCCTCGACACCCTCGAGGGGCGAAGGGGAGGCCACGGCGAACCACGGTCCAGAGGGTATCGGGGCGCCTCCCGTCGACTCGACGGCACCATTGCCCCACGGGGAGCGCAGGTAGAGCACCTCGTACTGATCGATCACGAGCTCCGGCGCGGCGGCGAGCACGTCGAGCTCCGCGCTGGCGAGCGGCGCCACACCCTCGTTGCCCGCCAGGTCGGACCAGCGGACTGCGAGGGGATAGGCGCCGTCCTCGAGCCCATGGGGCCCACGAGGACGAACTCTGCGCTGAGCGACGTCGACGTGCCCACGAGGGTCGCAGCCAGTGGAGAGCCGATCTCCAGCTCCACCGTCGCGTCCGCTGCCAAGAGCTCGTCCGCCACCACCAGCACGGTCACCGTGGTCCCGGCGCCGAGCGCCTCGACCTTGGACAGCGGGTTCCCGTCCGCCGGCTCGTAGACGAGAACGTCGGAGACCACACCGGGCACACGAGCGTCGAGCACCAGGGAGGCCGCCTCGCTCGCCACGTTCCCCGCGGCATCGAAGACCGTGACCAGCACGGTCACGCTCTGCTCCTCGCCCTCCTCCACGTCGTCGTCGCCCACCAGCCAGGTACAGCCCCACTCCGCGGAGGGAGCGCCGTCCGGCGGGCAGTCGAATCCCTCGCCCGCGACCGTCACGTCGAGGGCATCATGCTCCACGGCCTCTCCGAGCGTCACGGTCGCCGTGACGGTGTCTCCCGGACGGGGGCGCGCGGGGACCACGTCGAGGCTCAGGATCTGAGGCGGCGTCGTATCTACCAGGAAGCTCCCCTCCCCCCTGGGCGTGATGGCAGCCTCGTTGCCCAACAGGTCCACGAGCACGAAGGGGTCGAGGAGCCATTCGCCCTCGGGCAGCCCGTCCGCGCTCATGCTGTACTGCGCATTCGCCGCGGCGCCTTCCCCGCTCGCGATAGCCAGCTCGACGCTGATGTCCGTGGCCAGGTGGGAGGCGCCGAGGGTGGGCGCTCCCTCGAGGAGCTCGGTCGCGGTGAGAAGCACGTTGATGGTGGTCCCGGCCTTCGCCACCGGTGGCGAGATGTCCAGGAGCGCGAGCTCGGGTGGCGTCGTATCGACCAGGAGCGCGGCCACGACGTCCGCGAGCTCCACGGAGTTGCCGGCCACGTCGGTCAAGTGGATCACCACATCCTTCTTGCCGTCGCTGACCTTCGCCTCAGGGGCCCAGACGAACGCGAAGGGCTCGGTGCCGAGCATCGCGGCGGGCTCCGCGCCGACGCGTACCTCGGGCGGCGTCGAGAGGGTCTCGACGGCCTCCGAGAGGTCCACGCGCAGCTCGAGGGTCTCGCCGAGCGCGACGGGGCGACCCTTCGGGCTGAGGGCGCACACCGCGGCCGGGGCGACGAGGTCGATCTGCAAGGGCGTAGCGAGCTCGACGTCGAGCAAGTGTCCGGCGGCGTCCTCCCAGCGGACCGAGAGAGACGCACTCGCCTCCCCCTCCGGCCAGTCGGCCGCGCTGGCGGTGTAGGACCAGCGGAAGCCCCAGACCTGCTCGTCGGGATCATCGAGCTCCTCGGCGCGCGCCACGCTCCCGCGCTCGACGCCGTCGAGGCGCACCTCCGGGCACCCCGAGAAGCACGAGGCATCGAGAGCAGGGGGGTGCAGCTCATGGAGGAGCAGCTCGAAGCTGGCCTCGGTGCCCGCGGCGACGGCGGCGGCGTTCAGCGTCGCCGGCTCCGTGGAGGGGCTTCCCGCGAGGGCGGGGGCGGTGCTGTCCACAGCGAGGACGAGGGGCTCGCCCTCCCCGTCGAGGAGGAGCGCGGCGGTCGTGAGGTTGCCCACCGCGTCCCCGAGCGTGGCCCGAGCGCTCCAGGTGGCCTCCGGCGCGGCGCCGGCGACGTGGAGCTTCCAGCGGTACGTCGTCGTACCCTCCACGGGCTCGGGGCCGGTCGCCGAGATCCCGCTGACCGGGATGTCCTCCCCCCCTCGGGCACGAGCTCGAGGGTGGACAGATCGACCCGAACCCCCTCGTCGGCGCTCACGTCGAGCGTCAGATCCTGGGTCGGTGCGATCACAGGGTCGGAGAACGCGGCGATCACCGCGTTCGGGCCCATGGTATCGCGGACGACGGTGGCCGTCAGCACCTCGGACTCGTATCCGAGAGCATCGACGAGCTTCGCGTAGACGGTCATGGGTCCGTCCTCGACGACCGGCAGCCCCTCCGTCAGGTCCCACCCCGCCACCGTGCACTGGATGCTGCCGGAGCGCTCCGGGACGTCCTCGCACGAGCCCTCGAGGCCCTCGAGGGCTCCTCCGGCCGCCAACGCCAGCTCGGTGAAGCCCGCGGAGAACGTGGGATCATTAGCGAGGCGGAGCTGCTCGGCGCCCTCGGAGTGCACGATCAGTCTTATGTCTCGAACAGCCTCGGCGTCGCCGACTCCTGGCGCCTCGGAGTCGAGCTCGAGGGTGAAGGAGACCGCGCCTAGCGTGCTCTCCGGGGTCTGCAGCGTGAGCGGTGCCTCCACCGTCCGGGTGGTGCCCGCCTCGATAGAGAAGGGCTCCGAGATCCCGAACCACAAGACCCGCAGGGTCGTACTGGGCCCCTCTCGTACCTCGATGACCACCACCCGATCGTCGCCGTTGTCCACGCCGCTGAGGTCGAGGTTGGAGACCGCCCCCGACTCCCACTCCACGGGTCCCGCGGATGCGAGGATGTCGCCGGGGACCGAGGGATCCGCGCGCTCTTCGACCCGCGCCCAGATCCACACCGGCTCCGTCGGCTCCTCGTCCCACGCGATGACGAGGGCGAGCGAGCCCGGGGCGGGTGGCTCGAGGGTCTCGCAGCCCTGCCCGGGCAGGGCGGCAGAGATCAGGAGGAGCCCCACGGCCATCCGAGCTGCCGGTGGTGCCGGTCGCACCCGTGACGCGATCACTCGCCCCCTCCCACTTGCTGTCGGCGAACGCGGCTGGACGACCCCAGAGCCATGGGGACCCGCGCCCGCTACGGGATGGTGGGAGATCGACCGCGCAGCCGGCAGCCGGCCCCCGACCTCGGAGGGGGTGGAATGAAACCCCTGCGTCTGCCGGCCCGCGGCCCGGGTCGCACGAGGCGGAGGGCCGGAGCTCCGGCGGCCTCAGGCTCCCTATCGGGCGATGTCGACTGCGGACCCGCAGCAGCGAATGCCAATTCACCCCCAGTCGAAGGTCATCGAGAAGCGGGTCCTCTCCGAGACCCCACGCGTGGGCTCCGTGAAGAAGCAGGAGCCGCGTCCGATGGCCTCGGCGCCCGCGAAGGTCGGGGGATAGACCGGGTTCTCCAGGATCGTCTCGTCGGCGTCCGCCGGGTAGGGGGAGTAGGCGTCGCGCACCCACTCGTAGACGTTGCCCGTCATGTTGTAGACGCCCTCTGGGGAAGCGCCGAGGGGGTGGCTGTCCACCGGCTCCACGAAGCCGGAGCCCACCGAAGGGATGTTGGTCAGGACCGCGTTGGGGGGATCGTTGCCCCAGGGCCAGTCGCGCTTGTCCGGGCCCGGCCCGTTGGCGGCGCGCTCCCACTCGGCCTCGGTGCACAGGCGCGCGCCGATCCAGTCGCAATAGAGCTGCGCCTGGTAGTAGTTCTTGCCGTTCACGGCTCGATTCGCGCAGGCCTCGAGGTTGGGATAGCACTCGTTGGGGTAGTGGTTCACGGTGGTATCGATGGCATCGGGCTTCTGCCACTGGAGGCCTTCGGGGGGACACGCGCCTGCGTCCACGCACACCTCGTAGCGGGCCAGCGTGACCTCGAAGCGATCGATACAGTAGGCGTCGAGGTAGACGCTATGGAGCGGCCGCTCGTCCCCCGCTGGCCAGTAGCTGTCCATCGGAGGGGTCTCGGTGGAGCCCATCGGGAAGGTGCCCTCGGGGATCAGGATCTGCTCGCAGTAGGGACCCTCGCAGGGATCGTGGGGCAGGCAAGCCCACTGGGGCACGTGCTCGGGCTCGGGCTCGGCGGCCTCGGCCCCTTCAGCCGCGGGCTCGCCGTCGGCGCCTTCGAGCTCGCCGCTCGCGCCCGGCCCCGCGGCGCTCTCACCGTCATCGGCCTCCTCACAGCCCGAGGCCATGCCCAGGGGGAGCAGGAGGGCCAGGATCAGCGCAAGCGCCAAGGGGGGGAGAGGATGTGTGGGATTCGTGCTCATCGGATCGAACTCCTCGAGGCCCCGGGGGGGAACGTGCCCATCACTGCACCTGGATGTCGACGAAGGCGATGGTGCTCGGCTCCCACGGGCTGTCGGTGCCGTCGTTCTTCGTCAGCTCGAAGGCGATGGTGTGGGGACCGGGCGTCAGGGGGTAGATGTCGAAGGAGCCGAGATCGTAGTGGCCGGTCCCGCCCCCGCCAGGCGCCTGCCAGTAGTACCCGTCGAGGGCCTTGTGGCCGTGGCAGCCGAAGGCGTTCGCGCTCGGGGTCGTGAAGGTACAGCCCGTGACCTCGAAGCTGACCGTCACCGAGGTGCCGGTGATGGTCGCTCCGTCCGTGGGGGAGGTGATGACGAGGGTCGGCGTGACCTGCACCTGGAGGTCCACGGTAGCCGTCGCTTCGCCCCCGCGGCCGTCGCTCACGGTATAGGTGAAGCTGTCGAGGCCTCCGATCTCGGGCTGACCACAGGTGTAGCCGATCTGGGCACCCTCGTAGAGGATCTCGACGAAGCCGTGCACGGGCTGCGTCACCTCGATGATCCGGAGCATGTCTCCGTCGGGATCCGCGTCGTTGTAGAGGACCTTGAGGGCTGACGTCGTGCCCGAGGGGACCACGAGCAGATCGTCGGCCACCGCGGGAGGCTCGTTCGGCTCCGGAGTCGGCTCCGCGGGCTCCCCGACCTCCAGCGCGCCTCCGGCCGCCGGGCCGACGTCTGCGCCGGGGCCGGCGTCCGCTTCCGGACTCTCGCCTGCCGCCTCGACCTCGGCGCCACGCGCTCCCCCGCCGTCCGCGCACGACGAGGCCATGCCGAACGTCGCCAGACCCAGCACCAGCAAGGCCCGACCCACGCCACCAACCGCAAACCGTGCCTTCATCGCCCGCTCCCCGGCGGCTCCGCTCCGGACGGAGCCCCGGGTGCGAGTCATGCAGGGATCGATCCATAACCAACCGACTGAAAACAGGGCGATTTCGCAGCACGGGACGTGCGATTTCCCACACGGCGCAGGGGTAAATGGCCCCGCGGGTGCGCCGAATCGCCCTCTCGGAGCGCGCTACTTCAGCCAATCCGCCGGCTTGTGGAAGACCTCGGAGATGGCCCGCCACGCGAGCGAGAGCGCCTCGCTGGCGCTGGGCGCCTCCAAGGTGAGGCAGCGCCGGCCAGCGCGCTCGACCCCCGGGATGAGCGCCATGCGCTCGGCCATCGCGTCATCCTTCACGTCGATCTCCACCGTGACGCTCGCTTGCCCTTCGAAGGGGCGGAAGGGAGCGAACTCCCCGTCGCGAAACCGCCGAACGGCGCGCGCCGCCGCGTCGCGCAGGAGGGGCTGGGTGTACTTGGGTCCCCAACACGCCGCCAGGGTGCGCCCGAGGGTCTCCTTGACGATGGGGGTCTCCACCTCGCCCAGATCTTCGCGCGCCTCGCGGGCGAGATCGTCGGCCCCGGCGACGAGGGCCACAGGGATGCCGTGGTCGCCGAGCAGGGTGGCGTTGATCGCGGTCTCGCCCACCTCGCGGCCGCCGAGCCTGAGGCGATGGACCACCGCTCCGGCCCACGTGTGGGAGAGGAGCCCCGAGGGGGTTCCCGCGCGGGAGTGGAAGCCGACGAACATGCCGAGATCGAAAGCGTCGCTCAGGCCCGCCACCTGGCAGTGGGGCTTCGTGGCCCAGACCGCCGGCCCCCGTACGACGCGCGCCGCGGGGTGCAGCTCGTCGAGGAGGACGTTGCGCATGTTGGCATGGCCCTCGCTCACCACGACCTCCTGGACGCCCTCGGAGACCGCCCCCTCCACCACGGCGTTGATGTCGCCGGTGAGGAGCTTGCAGCCGTCCCAGTAGCGCCGGGCGCCGCTCTCGATGAGCTGATCCCGGTGGGTGATGCCGGTAGCTCCCTCCATGTCGGCGACCATGAAGAGCTTCATCTCGACCTCCTTGGCGCCCGCTCGGTGCGGGCGTCTAGCGCGCTCAGCGCAGGAATTGCACGAGGCCGATGCGGCCATCGCGCTCGGCGTACCGGACCATGACCCGACCCTCGGAGCGCTCCTCGGTCTCCGGGTGGACCCGCCACCAGGTCTCGTCATCGATGCAGTGGATACCCAGCGCGAGCCGCGTAGACACCGTGGCCCCGAAGCGCATCGTCTCGAACATCGTCCTGTAGCGCTCCCGAAACGCACCGAGCCCCCGGACCGTCTCCACGCCGTCGGAATCGAGCACCACGACGTCCTCGTGGTAGCAAGCGCAGAAGGCCTCGAGGTCCGCGACGTTGTAGGCGGCGAGCTGGCGGGTCGCGAGATCGGCGATGGTCGAGCTCATGGGGGGAGCGTAGCCCGCTGCCCCCCCATCGGGAAGGGGGGGGGCGAGCGCCCGGCCAGGCGTCCTGCGAACCGAACCCTCCCTTGCGGGCTCACTTGGCGCGCGGCAGGCTGCGCCCACGCCCCCCGAGCCCTCGGTGAAGCGACCCCACGCCATGTCTGTCGATACCTCCCTCGGCGAGCTGCAGAGCGCCCAGCACCTCCTGGGTCTCTTCTGGGATGATCCCATCGATGCCCTCGAGGCCGTCACCATCTTCCTGGAGTTCGCCCCGGGCACCGTGAGCGAGCTGGACCTCGCGATCGAGGGCGAGGATGCGACCCGCGCCGGGGAGCTCGCCCACCGGCTGCTGGGGACCCTGCGGCAGTTCGGCAGCACGGAGGCACGAGAGCACATCGAGGAGCTCCAGCGCCTGGGGGGCGCCGGCGACATCGCGACGATTCAGAGCACCTGGCCGACCACCCAGGGCCTGCTGGCC
>CAZEHU010000026.1:0-12045 GCA_964511605.1 uncultured Myxococcales bacterium | reverse complement strand
CTCCTCCTCCTCCTCCTCGATCTCCTCACACTCCACGCCGTCCGGACCCTCGACGCAGTCGACCGAGACCGTCACGGAGCCACCGAAGTCCACGCACTCCCAGTCCTCGAGGCAGTCGGCGTCCTCGGCGCACTCGACCTGCTCGGGGATGCACATGGTGGGGCCGACCTCCTCGCAGGAGCAGTCCTCCTCCCAGTCGCCCTCGTCCTCGTCCTCGAAGTCGTCCTCGGTGCCCGGATCGTCGTCGGAGTCGCCGCCCGAGCCGCCGCTGTCTTCGCCGTCCGGATCCTCTGCCGGCTCGGGAGCGGGGGCGCCGGTGGAGCCGCCGCCGGAGCAAGCGCACTGCTCGGCGCCCTTGCACTCGAAGCTCTCGCCGCAGTCGCTGTCGGCCTCACACTCGGTGAACCAGTCGGGGGCGCAGAAGCTCTCCTCGTAGGTCTCGCACTCCTCGGTCCACTCTTCGTCGTCTGTGGGATCGTCGCCATCCTCGTCGTCGGGCTCGTCGTCGGTGCCGCCGTCACCGCTATCCTCGCAGTCCTCGCCCTCGGGGCAGGGCACGGGGTCCGTCTCGGTCGAGGGGGGCGGGGCGCCGCCCGATCCGCCACCGGAGCCCCAGCACATCTCGTACTCGATCTCGAGGCAGTACAGCCCCTCGCCGCAGTCGCTGTCGGACTCGCACGGGATCTCCACGCAGCCCCAGATCTCACCGGACTCCGACTCCTCGTCGTCATCGCACTCGCAAGGGGGGGCCTCCTCACCGGGAGGGGCGTCCGGACAGGCGCAGCCGGCCGAGGCCCAGGCGCCGATGACCTCACAGGCGTAGCCAGCGGGGCAGTCGTCGCTCGACTCACACTCGATGTCCTCGGGATCGGGCTCCATGCACTCACCCTCGGGCTCGGGGCAGTCCACGGGCTCGCACTCTTCGCCATCGGGGCAGGCCGGTGCTGCGCACGGCACAGCCTTCACGTTGCAGATCTCGCCCTCGGCGCAGTCGGCGTCGGACTCGCAAGTCTGGGCAAGCGCGGTACCGGTCAGACCCCAGCCCAGACAGGCGAGGGAGAGGGTGGTGGTGATGAGGGCGCGTCGAAGCATGGGGAATCCTCCGGTGGGGGGCGGGCCCGTTCCGTGGGCCGTGTTACGTCGCCCGGTGGCCTTAGCATGGGGCGTGCCAAGGGGCCACTTTCCCGAAATCATTGAGCGAGTCGGGGATTCGATCGCGCACGGCATGACCTTGTGATCCTGCTATGTGGAGATCTTCCACACGGTCGGGCGTCGCCTCGGGCGTCTTGCTCTTGTGGGGGAACGGTCCTCTCGCTAGGTTCCGACCCCGCCAAGGAGAGACCCCATGACTCGAACCCCGTTCTCCGAGCACCGCCTTGCGTCCGCTGGCCCGCGTGGGCTGCTCGCGCTCCTCGCCGCAGCCCTCCTCTTCGTGCCCCTCGTCGCCTGCGGCGGCGGTGGCGGAGGCCTCGGTGGCCTCCTCGTGAGCGACGACGAGGAGGTCGAGATCGGCACGGGGGTCGACGAGCAGATCGAGCAGGAGTTCGTCATCGCCAAGGACGGCGACGCTGCGGCCACCTGGGCCCGCCAGATGGTGGAGCACATGGAGCCCGCCTCGAAGCCCTTCCGGGATCCGGAGGACTTCGGCGGCTACAAGGTCGAGCTCATCGCGGACGATGAGCTGGTCAACGCCTTCGCGGCCCCGGGCGGCTTCGTCTACATCACCACGGGCCTCGTCCTGAAGGCGGAGAGCTGCGGAGAGGTGGCGGGCGTCGTCGGCCATGAGCTCGCCCACGTCACCGAGCGCCACGGCGTCAAGCAGCTCGAGGATGCCCTCCTCGTCGGCGCCATCACCGAGCTCTTCGTCGACGACGAGCTGGCCGCAGGGGTGACGCAGCTCGCTTTCGACATCCTGGTCGGCACCCAGCACAGCCAGGCCCACGAGTCGGAGGCGGACGACGTGGGCCTGCAGATCTCCCACGACGCCGACTACAACCCCTACGGCATCGTGGTCTTCTTCCAGCGCCTGCTCGCCCTCGAGCGAGAGGCGGGTGGTACCCCGGATTGGCTGCAGTTCTTCAGCACGCATCCCGCGACCGAAGATCGGGTCAACGCCGCGATCGCTCGTATCGGCGAGCTGTACCCCGGCCTCCTGGAGAGCGACCCCAGCTACGAGTGTCAAGGGACGACCCTCGACTTCGAGGCTGTCCGCCAGCACATCCTCGACGGCAAGGTGGAGGTCCGGCCCGAGACCGGCCAGGGCGCCCCCGAGGGCGAGGCCGAGGGCGAGGCCGAGGGCGAGGGCGAGAGCAACGGGGGAGAGGGAGGATGATCGTCCTTATGCGCCCCCTCCCCGCAAGGCTCCTGCTCCTGCTCCTGGCCTTCCCCGGGTGCAAGTCCGACGCGGCGACCCCGGAGGCTACCGGGACCGCGGCCGCCGCCAAGAGCGAGGGGGCTACAGCTTCGCCCTCAGCGAAGGCTCGCATCTTCTTCACGAACCTGAACAGCGATCAGCAGGTGAAGAGCCCGGTCGAGATCTGCTTTGGCGTCGAGGGTATGACCCTGGCCCCCAAGGGCAATGTGAAGGCGGGGGAGGGACACCACCACATCCTGATCGATGCGCCCTTGCCGGCGGCCATGGACCAGCCGATCCCCATGAACGAGACCCACATCCACATGGGCGACGGCTCGGAGTGCAAGACCCTCGAGCTCGAGCCGGGCCCGCACACCCTGCGCGGCCTCTTCGGGGATGGCGCCCACATCCCCCACGACCCGCCGCTGTCGACCGAGGTCGCCATCACGGTGGTGGAGTGAGGAGCCCATGAGCTCGCCGCGCCTCCTGCAGGCGCTGCTGCTGGCAGCGCTTGCGGCGTCTCCGGCCGCCGCGAAGGAGGTCACGGCCAAGGTGGACGTGGGGCTCGGGCCCGCGGCCTACCTCATCGGCGAGTTCGGCGACGAGGGATATGGCGGCGCGGTCTACGACGATCAAGCGGTGCACACCGGGCTGCGCCTCTCGATCGCCGCTGTGCTCGACGAGGAGTTCGCGAAGCGCCACCCGCGCCTCATCCCCAAGAAGTACCGCAAGCACTTCTCGGACGGCCGGGAGATCCTCTTCGCCCCGGGCCCCCTCGCCCTCATCCCCAAGTGGCTGATGATCTCCCCGAGGCGGGAGAGGAGCGGCCTTTACGGCGCCACGTGGCAGCTCTTCGGCGCCGGTGTGGGCATCGGGAACCACCCGGTCCGCTTCGGGCTCGGAGGCGGGGTGATCGTCACCTACGCCTTCCTTCACTCGACCGCCTTCCGCTCGCCGACCCACTTCTTGCGCCCGGGCCTGAACCTGAACGCCGAGCTGCGCTTCACCCTGAGCAGCGATCGTCGCTGGCTCGCGAGCGTGGGGTGGGACTCTCAGATCTACGTCCCTCAGGCCGTCGGTGGCGGCATCTTCCGCCTGCCGAAGCAGGGGGAGGACCGAATCCTCCACATGGGCATCGCCTACGTGAAGCTGCACATGCGCTTCCCTTATGCGACGGAGCTCTGACCATGCTCGCCCTGCTCTCCCCGGCCAAGCGTATGGACTTCGCCTCCGCCCCCTCCCTCGAGGGCTCCTCCAGGCCCCAGCTCCTCGGCGAGAGCGCCCGGCTGATGCGCACCACGCGGAACCTGAGCCAGAAGAAGATCCGCGAGCTGATGGACATCTCCAAGGAGCTCGCGAAGCTCAACGCGGGTCGCTACCGGGAGCTGACGACGGAGCTGAGCCCGGCCAACGCCCGCCAGGCGATCCTGGCCTTCAAGGGGGACGTCTACCTGGGCCTCGACGCCGGCAGCCTCAGCGAGGAGGATCTCGCTTTCGCCCAGGAGCACATCGGCATCCTCTCGGGCCTGTACGGCTACCTGCGCCCCCTCGACCTCATCCAGCCCCATCGCCTCGAGATGGGCACCCGCTTGAAGACCCGCCGGGGCAAGAGCCTCTACGACTTCTGGGGCGAGCGCATCACGGAGCTGGTGAGGGCGCAGCTCGGGGCCTCGGGCTCCCCGATCCTCCTGAACCTCGCCTCCGCGGAGTACTTCCGCTCCGTCCAGACCAGGGGGCTCGAGGGCGTCCGCGTCATCACACCGCAGTTCTACGATACCAAGGACGGCAAGAGCCGCGTGCTCTTCGCTTTCGCCAAGAAGGCCCGCGGCCTCATGGCCCGCTACCTCGTCGAGCATCGCATCACCGAGCCCGAGTCCGTGAAGGGCTTCGATACACAGGGCTACCGCTTCCGCGAGGAGATGAGCGAGGGCGATACCTGGGCCTTCGAGCGGCCCCAGCCTCCGCCCCCGCGGTAGGAGCCTGCTCTTCCCCCCTCGGAGCGTGCCGAGCTACGTCGCCCGCCGCCAGCTCCGAAGCTGAAAGCTGTCCACCCCCTCGCTCGGCGCAAAGAAGCGCGGCTCCCCTTCGGGGACGAAGCCCGACGGGGTTGGCATCTCCCCCTCCCTCCGGTGGAAGGAGCAGACGGCGTAGAGCAGGCGGCCGCCGGGGGCGACCCGGGTCGCCGCGGAGCGCAGGAGCGACCGCTGCAGCTCGGCGAGGCGCGCCGGATCGGAGGGGCGCCGGCGCCAGGCGATCTCCGGGTGGTGGCGTAGGGTGCCGAGGCCGGTGCAGGGCGCATCCACCAACACAGCATCGTAGGGAGGCGTCGCGTCGAAGGAGGTGGAGCCCCCCCGGGCGCGGAGCTCGGCGTCGGGATCGGTCCCGTCGACGGCCGAGATGGCGAAGCGTTCGGCCACGCCGAGGCGCTCGGCCAGCTCGAGCGCGACCTGGGGCTTGCCCCCATGGATGGCGCAGGCGGGCACGTGGAGGCCGCGCTCGGCGATGCCGGTGGCCTTCACCCCGCGGCCGGCGCAGAGGTCGAGCACCCGTGCGCCCGGCTCGAGGCCCTCGGCGAGGAGGTCGATCACCGCCACGCTGGCCGGATCCTGGGCGACGAAGAGGCCGCTCCGGAAGGCCTCGGTGGCGAAGAGATCGCGCGATCCCTCCACCATGAGCGTGCCATAGGGCGCCTCGGTGCAGGTGAGCTCCTCGGCGGCGAGGGCCTGCGTCACCGCGGCGGCTGGATCCTCACCGGCCTTGCGGCTCGGGCGAATCGTCGTCTTCGCGCGGGCTCGCAGCGCACGGGCCTCGGCCTCCAGCACCTCGTCGCCCACCCGCTCGCGCAGGGCGCCGACGATCCAGTCCGGCAAACTGGTCCGCACGCCGATGGCCGCGTCGCTGTCCCCCTCCGGCAACGGTATGCGCTCGGAGACCACACGGCGGAGCACGCCGTTCAACAGGCCGGTCATGCGCCCGGCGCCGACGAAGCGCGCGGCATCCTGCGTGGAGCTCACGGCCACCGCCGGCGGGATGCGGTCGAGCATCAGCACCTGGTAGGCGCCCATGCGGAGGAGCGCCCTCCCGATGGGCTCCACCCGCTTGAGTCCGCGCCGGACCCAGGGCTCGAGGACGAAGTCCAGCCGCCGGCGCCAGCGCAGGACGCCGTAGACCAGCTCGGTAGCCAGCGCCCGATCCCGCGGATCTTCGAGGGGGGTCTCCTCGAGCGCGGCGCGCAGGGCGACATTGGCGTGGACCTCGGTGGAGTCGACGTCCAACAGGACCCGGGCGACCACACCGCGAGCGCGCGCACCGGGGCGCTCGCGCCCGCGCTCCTTCGGTGCGGGCGTGCGCTCGCCGGTGGACCTTCGCCCCCGCCGCCGCCTGGGCCCAGGACGGTCGCTCACCAGGCCTCCCAATCGTCTGCAATGGGCCAACCTAGCCCTCCGATCTCGGTCCGGCAAGGGATGGTCCCGCACGCCCCCCTTGCCACCTTGACGGAGCCGGGAGCCCCGGCCGACCATGGGGCCCCGAGAGGGGGGAGGGCCAGCCCTGGACAAGCTCAAGCGTGCTGCGCCCTGGCTGATCAGCCTGGCCATCGTCGCCTGGCTCTTCAGCTCGGTGGACCTGGACGCCGTCGCCGACGCGGTGGCCAAGGCCGACCTTGCGGCGCTCTTCGGTTGGATCCTCACCTTCACCGTGCTGGTCTTCTTCTGCGACGCCGGCACGCTGTGGATGCTGCTGCGGCGCTTCCTCGGCCCCCTCAGCTATCGAGACGCCCTCTCGATGAAGGGCGTCAGCTACTTCCTGAACGCGATCACGTACTCGGCCGCCGCGGGGGGCATCGCGTGGTTCGCCCACCGCCGCCAGCGGGTACCCTTCCTGCAGGCGCTCTCCACCCTGGTCTGGCTCAACTTCGTCGACATCATCGGCCTCCTGCTCCTGATGACCGGGGGGGTCCTCCTCGGCGGCCACCACCTCCCGGCCGGCATGCTCTCCAAGACGCCGTGGGTGCTCGCCGGGGGCTGGGCCATCGTGGTCGGTGCGCTCCTGTACTGGGAGCTCGGCTGGGACTTCCTCGTGCTCGGCCGGCTCCGCGACTGGCGGATCTGGCGGGCCTTCCGGGACGCCCGGGCGGGGGACTACCTCGCGATGGTCGGGGTGCGCACAGCCTTCGTCTCCCTCTACGTCTTCATGGCCTGGGTCTGCCTGCCCACCTTCGATGTGCCCATCGAGCTGGGCGCCATGTTCGTCTATGTCCCTATCCTCACCTTCGTACAGATCATCCCAGCCACCGTCAGCGGCCTAGGGGCCGGCCAGGCGGTGATGATCCTCCTGTACGCGCGCCACGTGCCGGCCCACATCCCGGACGCGGACGCCCAGATCCTCGCTTTCACCACGGTGATCGGCCCCGGCACCGCGCTCCTCCGCCTCGTGCTCGGCTGGCTCGTGATGGCGCGCATCTCCGGGGACCTCATCCCCGGGCAGGAGGAGCTCGAGGCGGCCTACTCCGAGGCGGAGGGCACCGGCTCGGAGTCCTCGGGCGAGGCGTCGGGTTCCGACGCTTCAGGGGGCTCCGGGGAGGGCGAGGGCTCCGGCTCTTCGGGTACGAGCGTCACGTAGAGCGCCCCGCGTCCGCAGCGCGTGGCTTGAAGGAGGAGGCGACCTCCGAGACGCCACAAGGTGGACTCCCTGCCCTCGGGCAGCGCGCTCTGTTCGGCGAGGCGGACCATCAGGGGATCCTCCTCGTCGGCGTCGAAGGCGACCCGATGCCAGCTCTCCCCCAAGAGGACCTCGAACGCCGGGCAGGAGCAGGGCGCCGGGTTGAAGCGGAGGGTCCAGGGTCCAGAGTCCCCATGCTCAGCCAGGCGGGCCTCGACGATCTCGAGGTAGCCAGGAGAGCGCTCGCTCCTCCCGGGGCTCGCCGGCGCGATGGCGGCACATCCCACCAGGTAGATCACGCCGAGGACCACCAGGACGTAGAGGAGCAGGTTCGCCAGGAAGGCCGGATCCCGCAGCATGCGATCGGTGGGACTCTCCCCCGCCCCCTCACGGCGGCTGAGCCGGTCGAAGCGCCAGACCCCCACCACCACGAGAGGCAGCGTCCACGCCAGGTCCCGCGGGCGGAAGGAGGCTTGGGTGTGCCCCAGGAAGGTGTAGGCCGCGTAGCAGAGCACCGTGGCGACGGCGAGCACGCTCATCGCCCGCTCCACCAGGGGCAGGCGGTAGCGGTCGAGCACCTTGCGCTGGGCGCCGGCCTGTCCGTCGGCCGCGGTGCAGAGCTCGTGGCGGCGCTTGCCGAGGGCGAGGTAGAGGGCCAGCACGAAGGTGCAGCCCGCCAACCAGAGCGAGAGCTCGACTCCCACGGCGACGGAGCCGCCGAGCAGGCGGAGGATGAAGCCGGTGGCGATGATCAGCACGTCGACGAAGGGCACGTGCTTGAGGGCGAAGGAGTAGCCGACGTTCAGGGCGAAGTAGGCCAGCCCGATGGCCGCGAACTCGCTGGAGAGCGCGAAGCTGCCCGCCACCGCACCGAAGAGGATGAGCGCGAGGGCCAGGCCGGCGCGGGCCACGGGCAGGGCCCCGCTGGCGATGGGGCGATGGCGCTTGGTGGGGTGGCGCCGATCCGACTCCACGTCCACGAGATCGTTGAGCAGGTAGACCGAGCCGCTGAGCGCGGAGAAGAGGAGCAGGGCGATGGCGGCCCGCTCGATGGCGGCCACCTCGGTGCCTCGCTCTGCGAACACCAGGGGCGCCAGCACGAAGAGGTTCTTCACCCATTGGTGCGGGCGCATGCTGCGCAGGACTAGGAGCGTGTGGCCCATGGAGCGGTCGCGGGACTCGAAGGCGCGAGCTACTGCGCGCTGGCGGCGACCAGCTTCACACGATTGTCCGCGTAGTACCTCTCGATCTCCGAGCGGTAGCCCTTCTCCGCGGCCGCGACGCCGTCCATCGCCTCGAGCAGCACCTGGTAGCGCGCCTCGACGTTCTCGTCCTCGAGGCCCTCGATGAACACCTTGAACGCCGTCACGCCTCCCTCGTACGCCTTGACCACGGTGTTGTGGATCTTCGTCAGGCTGGGCGAGTTCGTCGGCATGATCTTCAGGGCGGTCACGTACGCCTGCAGCTCGCGGATCACCTGCTCCTCGATCGCCGCGCGGAACTGCTCGAGGTTCTTGATCTCGTTGGCCTTCTTCCACTCGCTGGCGAAGCGCTCCTGGGCCTCGTTCACCTCGGCGATCTTCTCGGAGTAGGCCTGGATCGCCTCCTGCTCGGTGGCGATGGCGCGCTCGCGCTCGCTATCCGCGGCGGCCCGCTCGCAGCCGGTCCCCGCGAGGGGCAGGACGAGCGCGATCACCATGGCCAGCCGGGCGGCGAGGCGGCCGAGGGCCGGGCTCAGCGTCGAGGAGGTCAGCGAGGAGGTCAGGGACATGGCGGGGACGGTGCCTCCGGGAGCCGGGGGGACGGTACCCCAAGCCCCCGGGGCGGGCAACGGAACCGAGCGGTGTCCGGGGAGGGGGGTGGGCTTCCTCATATCTTCCTGTAGATGGTGCGGGTGGAGATGCCGAGCAGGCGCGCGGCCAGGTCCTTGTCGCCGCGGGTGGAGGTGAGGGTCTCGCGGATCACCATGCGCTCGATGGCCTCGAGGGGCGTGCCGATGGGTACCTGGAGCACCTTCACCTCCCGGCCCCCCTGCTGGAGCTGGGGAGGCAGATCCTCGAGGTCGAGAGCCTCGGTACGCGTGAGCACGACCGCGCGCTCCATGGCGTTCTCGAGCTCCCGCACGTTGCCAGGCCAGTCCCAGCCCATGAGGGCGTCCATCGCCTGGCGTGTGATCCCGCCTACCTTCTTGACGTTCTTCTCCGCATAGACCTTGAGGAAGCGGTGGGCCAGCAGGGGAACGTCGTCCTTCCGGTCCCGGAGCGGGGGCAGGGTGATGTGGATGACGTTGAGGCGATAGTAGAGGTCCTCCCGGAAGCTCCCCTCGGCCACCTCCTGCGCCAGGTCCTTGTTGGTCGCGGCCACCACGCGCACGTCGGTGCGCAGGGTGCGGCTGCCGCCGACCCGCTCGAACTCGCCCTCCTGCAGGACCCGCAGGAGCTTGACCTGCACCGGCGGGGTCAGCTCCCCCACCTCGTCGAGGAGGAGGGTGCCGCCCGAGGCCAGCTCGAAGCGCCCCTCCCGCCGCTGCGTAGCGCCGGTGAACGCCCCCTTCTCGTGGCCGAAGAGCTCCGCCTCGAGCAGGCTCTCCGGCAGAGCGGCGCAGTTGACCGCGATGAAGGGGCCGTCGTGCCGGGCGGAGGCCCGGTGGATCGCTCGGGCGAAGAGCTCCTTGCCCGTGCCGCTCTCGCCGCCGAGCAGGACCGTCGCGCTCGAGGGCGCCACCTGGTGGACCAGGTCGAGGGTCTGCCGCATGACCAGGGAGTTGCCGATGATCGATCGATCCCGCCGGCTATCCATCAGCTCCGCCCGGAGGCGCTGGTTCTCCAGCACCAGGGTCTGCTGGTCGAGGGCCCGCCGCACCGCCCGCACGATCTGGATGCGCTTGAAGGGCTTGGTCACGAAGTCCCAGGCCCCCTCCTTCATCGCCTCCACGGCCGTCTCGACCGTGCCGAAGGCGGTCATCAGGATGAATTCGGTCTCGGGGCTGAGGGTCTTGGCGGCCCGCAGCAGGTCCAGCCCGCTCATCGCCGGCATCATCAGATCGGTCAGGCAGACCGCGATCCGCTCCTTGCGGAGGATGTCCAGGGCCGCCTTGCCCTCCGGGGCCGTCAGCACCCGCACCCGCTCCCGCTCGAAGATGCGGGCGAGGGACTCGAGGTTGGCCCGATCGTCGTCGACGATCAGCAGGGTCTGGGCGTGGGGCAGGTCGCTCAAGGGTCCTCCAGCAGACGAAGGCCGCAAGGGCCCTCGAAGGAGAGACCCAGGCAGCGGGGGGGCCTCTCCGTGACAGTCTGTCACCCAATCGCTGACAGGGTGTCAAGCATTCCCGGCCGGTTGCGCCGAGGGGGCGCTACACTCCCAGGACCGTCAGCCCCAACGTCCGCGCTGCCGCGGCCAGCGCAGCGCCCTCCAGGATCCTGGCCAGGTTCCTGCGGACCTCCACCTTGGTATGGCGAGCGGTGATCCAACGGGTATCGCTGAGGAGGAAGCGCTCGCAGCGTGCGCTGTCAGGCTCTTCCACGTAGCGCTCGAGGAGGGCGCTGGTGTCCACATAGAGGCTCAATCGGAGCGATCCTCAGCGAGGGCCTCGGCGATGGAGATCCGCCCCCGCTGCCGGACCACCTCCGCGGGCGGAAGACCATCACCGTCCACGATCCACCCGACCTCGAGCCCCTCGGGCGCGGTCCACGAAAGGGATCTCGGGTCCCGCCCACGGCGCGGAGGCCGAGCCGATGGCGCCTGCGACGCCTATCGGTAACAGAACCTCCGGGGGCGGCTCCAGTTCTCAGGGCCCCGTGTTCGCGTCAAGCGCGACCTCTGGGAGGACTCGAGCCCCGAATCGCCGGGCGTGGCCCCTTTCCGGGATCGCGCCCACCAGGCAGAGGTCCGAGGACGGCCTTGGCCCTCCCACGGTCCGTCACCCGGATGACCTCTCCCGCGGCGGCCCTCTCCAGGTACTCGGACAAGCGCCTCTTCAGCTCACGGACACCGACATCCATGAGGTCACGATCGAGCTGGATTGTGGTCACGTCAAGAGCCTGGCGGGGCCGTGGGCCCTCGATAGCCCACGGCGCCAGCTCGATTCAGGCTGGCGTGGTGGCGGCGAGACGGGCTGGGTCAGGGCAGCTCGGGGATCGGGACGGGCTCCCAGGTCGCCACGTCGCTGCCGTCGGGCGCCACGATCAGCCCCCAGCAGCTCACGGAGCGATCGACGTGCAGGGCGCAGCCTCCGTCCCTGCCCGTCGCCACCGCGATGGCGTCCTCGATGCCCGTCACCTCGACGCCTCCGTCCGCCACGAAGTCGCCGTCGAGATCCTTGTAGGTCTGGCCGAAGACGGGATCACCAAGGGCGAAGAAGGGCTCGTTCTGGCCCCAGCCGATGATGCGACCGTCCGCCGCCACACCGAAGAGGCGGGTGAGGGTGCCGCCGTTCGCGCTGTGGACCAGCTCGACGATGTCCTCGAAGGCGGTGAGCTGGATCGGGCCCGGGACGTTGAGGCCGCCTCCGGACCAGGCGTTTCTCCACACGGTTCCGTCCGCACGCAGCATCACGGTCCCTCCGTCCGCCATGGCCAGCACCATATCGACGCCCGGATCTCCGGCGTTCCACGCGTGCAAGGACTCCAGCCACTTGACGGTTCCGTCGGCTGTCAGCATGGCGGGGCCATTGCTCACGTCCTGGACGCCATGGGCCACCGGGATCTCCGCCGGCTCGTGGCAAGCGAGCTCCGGCGCCAGAGATTGGAGGAGCGGACCCCAGCACATCACCTCTCCGGAGGCGCGCTGGACGCAGACGGCGGCGTCGCCGGAGGAGGCGAGGCTTCCGCCTGCACGCACGCCAGAGACCCCCGGGGCCTCGACGGGGATACCGGGCGTAGCCGGTGGATCTCCAGCTCCTCCCTGGCCGATCCCGCAGCTCGCGGGGTCCATGCCCCAGCAGCGGACGCTGCCGTCGCCGAGCACGGCGCAGGCGTGGCCCTCGGCCACGAAGATCTCTCGGGCCGGCGGGAGACCCTCGACCGGGACCGGCA
>CAZEHU010000025.1:1793-12478 GCA_964511605.1 uncultured Myxococcales bacterium | reverse complement strand
CCAGCTCGAGCTGGTGCCCCAGGGCACCCTGGCGGAGCGCATCCGCGCGGGCGGTGCCGGCATCCCGGCCTTCTTCACCCCGACCGGCTACGGCACCATCGCCGGCGAGGGCAAGGAGGTTCGTGAGTTCAACGGCCGCCCCTGCGTCCTCGAGCAAGCGCTGAGCGCCGACTACGCCATCGTGAAGGCCTGGCGTGGGGATACCCACGGCAACCTCGTCTTCCGCATGGCCGCCCGCAACTTCAACCCGATGATGGCCACCGCCGGGCGCATCACCATCGCCGAGGTCGAGGAGCTGGTGCCCGCCGGACAGCTCGACCCGGACATGATCCACACCGCCGGCATCTTCGTGCAGCGGATCCTCGAGGGGACCGGGTACGTGAAGCCCATCGAGCAACGAACGACGCGTAAGCGGAGTGGCGAGCAGGATTCGACGCGTAAGCGGAGTGGCGAGCAGGATTCGACGCGTAAGCGGAGTGGCGAGCAGGATTCGACGCGTAAGCGGAGCGGCGAGCAGGACTCCCTCCGCTCCAGGCCGTAGGAGAAGCCACCATGCCCCTGAGCCGAGATCAGATCGTCGCTCGCGTCGCCCGCGAGCTGAAGGACGGCTTCTACGTCAACCTTGGCATCGGCATGCCGACCCTGGTGGCCAACCACATCCCGGACGGCGTGGAGGTCATCCTCCACTCCGAGAACGGCCTGTTGGGCATCGGCCCCTTCCCCCTCGAAGGGGACGAGGACGCCGACCTCATCAACGCCGGCAAGCAGACCGTCACCACGGTGCCCGGCTCCTCGTTCTTCTCCTCCGCGGACTCCTTCGCGATGATCCGCGGTGGCCATGTCGACCTCGCCATCCTCGGCGCGATGGAGGTCAGCGAGGAGGGGGACATCGCCAACTGGATGATCCCCGGCAAGATGGTCAAGGGCATGGGCGGGGCGATGGACCTGGTCGCCGGCGCCCAGCGCGTCATCGTCGTGATGACCCACACCAACAAGCGCGGGGACGCCAAGCTCCTCGAGGCCTGCCGCCTGCCGCTGACCGGCAAGCGCTGCGTCGACGCCATCGTCACTGATCGAGGCTGGTTCGACGTCATCGAGGCGGACGATGGCAGCCGCGCCCTGCGCCTCCGCGAGATCGCCGAGGGTGAGACCGTCGAGGGCCTGCGCCAGATCACCGAGGCCGCCTTCCATGTCGCCGACGACCTCGTGACCATCGCAGCCTGAGCCGACGCCCCTCTCCGAGCGAAGCGCCGCCCCCGACCCCGTGACGAGCGACCTCGAGCGCCGGGGACTCCGCCGGGGACTCCGCGACTCGTCGCGGGCGCTCCTCGAACCGGAGACACCTGGCATGGGGGTCGGCACGCCCCGGGCCCATCCTGTGGCGCTCTTGCTGATCGCCAGCCTGGTCTCGATGCAGGCGGTGGCCCGCTACAAGGGCGGCTTCCTCGCCGGCAAGGAGTGGCAAGCGGTCCACATCCTGATCGGGTGGACCCTCGCGCTCGGGGTCCTGGTCCTCTTCCACGGTCGCGCGATCCTCGAGCGCTTCGACCGGAGGGCGCTCTGGATCCTGGGAGGTGGTTCCGTGAGCTTCTGCCTCTTCTGGTACTTCGGCCGCGTGAACGCCTGGCAGCGCTACTGGGCGCAGCACGTCGACCCCGGGGGCGCCTGGGAGCCGGTCTACGCCTTCTTGTACTTCTCCGCCGGGGGGCTGCTCTTCCGCATCCTGATCCCCTTCGGTGGGGCCCGCCTGCTCTTCCGCTGGCGGCCCGGGGAGCTGGGCCTCTTCGCCCCGACCAACCCCCACCCGCCCGCGCTCCGCCGCATCTGGCCGGTGTACGTGCTGCTCTTCCTGATCGTGCTGCCCTTCATGCTGAAGCTCGCCGGCACCCCGGCCTTCTTGGCCAAGTATCCCCTGTGTCGCGGCATGCTCCAGCCCGACGGGAGCGTGGAGCTCGGCCACCTCGTGGTGGCGCAGGTGGCCTACCTCTTGGTCTTCGTCAGCGGTGAGGCCTTCTGGCGCGGCTTCCTGGTCTTCGGGCTCGAGCGACAGCTCGGCGCCTACGCCATCGCGCTCATGATCGTGCCCTACGTGACCGGGCACTTCGGCAAGCCGCTGCCGGAGACCCTGGGAGCCATCGTCGCCGGCTCGGTCCTCGGCTGGCTGGCGCTCAAGCATCGCTCGGTCTGGCTCGGCGTCGCCTTGCACTACGCCGTCGCGTTGACGATGGACCTCCTCGCGCTTCGTGCGGGCGGCTACCACATCGGGTAGAAAGCGGGCGTGCGCATCCTCGCCGTCGACTTCGGAGAGGCCCGGATCGGCCTCGCCCTCTCGGATCCCACCGGCACGATCGCCTCGCCGCTGACGACCCTCCACATCAAGGACAAGGGCGAGCAGACCCGCCGGGTGAGCGAGCTGGCCCTCGAGCACGAGTGCACGGCGATCCTCGTCGGCATCCCCTTCCACCTCGACGGCTCGGTGGGCGACATGGCCCGCATGGCCGAGAAGTTCGCCGAGAAGGTAGGACGCCAGAGCGATCTCGAGGTGATCCGCTGGGACGAGCGCCTCACCTCCTTCGCGGCGGACGAGGAGCTGCGCCAGATGGGCCGCGTCGGCAAGCGGCGCAAGAAGGGCGATCTCGACGCGATGGCGGCCTGCCTGATGCTGCGCGAGTACCTCGATCAGCAAGGGCGCGCCTGGTGAGGGGGCTCTTGGGGTTCGTGGTGCTCCTCGCCCTCGCCGGGGGCGGGTGGCTCAAGTGGGCGCTGGACGCGCGCCCGGTCGGGAATCCAGCGCTCGTCACAGTCGAGCTGCCGCGGGGCGCCACCCTCGACGACGTCGTCGAGCGCCTCGGAGACGCCAACCTGGCCCCGCGGCCGGACCTGCTGTGGTTCGTGCTGCGCTACGCCGGCGAACCGGAGCGCATCGAGGCCGGCCTGCACGAGCTCCCGGGCGACGCACGCGCCCTGGACCTGGCCGAGCTCCTGAAGCGTCCGGCCAAGGCGCGCGAGCTGAGCCTGACCCTGGTGCCCGGCGAGTCGATTTGGGAGGCCGCGCAGCGCGTCGAGGAGGCCGGGCTCGCCACGGCCGCGGAGGTGGTCGCCCTCGCCGCTCGGCGCGATCCGGGGCTGCCGGTGGGGCCGGATCGCGCGGAGCGGCCCGATGGCGTCGCGGCCACCTGGCTGGAGGGATTCCTCTACCCCGACACCTATCGCTTCCGGCCCGACGCCGGCGCCGAGGAGGTGGTAGCCAGGGCGACCGAGCGCTTCCGGGAGGTCTGGGGCGCCCTGTCCCGCCGCCGCGCCAGCGATCTGATGGCCCTCGAGCAGAGCCACGATCTCTCCCCCTGGCAGCTCGTCATCCTCGCCTCCCTCGTCGAGGAGGAGGCGGTGCTGCCCTCCGAGCAGCCGACCATCGCCGGTGTCTTCTTGAACCGGCTCGGGCGCAAGATGCCGCTCCAGACCGATCCCACCCTCGTCTACCACCCCGGCCGGGTCGGGCGGCCGCCGACACCGAGGGATCGCAAGAACAGCGACAACCCCTACAATACCTACGCCCACGCGGGTCTGCCGCCCGGCCCGATCTGCAGTCCCTCGGCCGGCGCCCTCGAGGCGGTGCTCGCTCCGGAGCGTCACGGGTGGATCTACTTCGTGGCCCGGCGGGACGGACGAGGAAGCCACGCCTTCGCGCGCACCTTCGTCGAGCACAAGAAGAACATCGCGAAGTACCTCAATGGCGGGTCCGATCCTTGACACCGGAGAGGCTGAATCCCTAGATTCCGCGCCCGATTGCGGGAGCCCCCGCGTCGGGTGGACCTGTCACCCGGGTCGGACCCCGGAGGGAAAGGAAGATGAAGCGCCTCCTGATGACGCTGTCGGTGTGCACTCTGCTCGTGACGGCCGCGGGCTGCAGCGACGAGGTCAAGCACGTACAGGCCGAGGACATCGCCTCCCCCTTCGCCACCGAGGGCGATACCGGCTTGGGCGAGACGGGCCCCGGTGAGCCCGAGGTCGGACCGACCGAGGAGCCCGAGGGCGAGACGAGCCCCAAGCTCGCGACGCTGACCTTCCTCGATACCCACGGCGACGATCAGGTCCCCTGCACCGGCACCGATCACTGCTCGATCTCGGTGAGCTTCACCGAGGCGCGCACCCTCTCGGTGGTCTACAGCGAGGATGGCCAGCCGGTGGCCAACCAGCTCGTCCAGTTCGCGATCTCCGACGATCCGGAGGGCATCGGCAAGCTGAGCGCCCTGTCCGCCAGCACCGACGCCCAGGGCGTCGCCTCCATCGAGGCCAGCGCCGCCCAGAGCATCATCGGTGAGTTCGAGATCACCGCCACCGTCGATGGCGACGTGCCCCCGCTCTACTTCGACATCATCGTGACGCCCAAGGGCCAGGTGCCCCTCACGGTGCTCGGCACCTACAACGGCAACCGCCCCGAGGTGGTCAGCTACCGCGCCGAGCTCTACCTGCAGAGCCCCGAGGGCCAACCGAGCTGCGCCGACATCGAGGCCCTGTACGACGACACCCCCGCCAACATCACCGGCGCCCTGACGAACCTACCCCAGTCCACGAAGTTCAAGGAGCTCACCGGCCTCGAGGAGGCCGGGACCCAGAAGTACACGGTCCTCGCTTACGCCCGGGACACTACCGACAAGGTCGTGCTGGCCTGGGGCTGCGACGATCACGAGGGCGAGGTGACCTGGGGCTACGCCAAGACCGTCGAGGTCGAGATGAAGGACCGCCCGCCGCTCTATGCCGGCTCCTACGCGGTTACGACCCAGTTCGATCTGGTCAGCGCCCTGCCCGATCCCCTCGAGGGCTACGTCAACATCGTGCTCGACATCTTCAAGAGCCCGGTGGGCGGCCTGCTCTCGCTCGCTTGCCAGCTCGGCAACCAGGTGCCCGTGCTCGGCGACATGTGTGATCTGGTCTTCAACGATCCCGCCAATCCCTCCTCCGACACGCTCACGGGCACCGGCGCCCTTGTGGTCGACATCCTCGATGGCGTGCTCAACGCCTTCGCGAAGGACACGATCTTCGGCGACATCCTGGTCGGCGGCGCCGACATCAGCACGATGCTGACCGCCTTCCAGGTCGACGGCACCATCATCATCGCGGTGGAGCCCACCGACGATCCAGACGACGAGGTGGACGTCGCCTACTGGGGCGAGGGAGACCTCGAGGAGACCTGGGACGGCGTCACGGTGAAGTGGAGCCTGGGGGCCAACTGCGATCCCCTCACCGACGAGAACTGCGGGACGAAGACCTTCAACCTCACGACCATCCAGGGCGAGGCGGCCTTCGCCAACGAGTTCACCGCCGAGGTGGAGGCCTTCTGGACCCTCACCATCGATCTCCACCCGCTGAACGTGAAGTACGGGACGCTGATCAACTTCATCCTCGAGAAGGTGGCGATCCCGCTCCTCGCCGGCGACGGCTCCGACAATACGCAGCCGGTCGACAGCTACGAGAAGCTCGTCGCCAGCATGCTCGGCGGCAAGGAGTGCCTCGAGGATCCGAGCTTCGTGGCCAACTGCTGCGAGAAGTTCACGGAGACCGTCGTCAGCGGCGGCGCGTCGACCACGGCGTCGATCATCGAGACCATGTGCGAGACCCTCATCGAAGCCGGCGCAGGCATGCTCTCGGACCAGCTCAACGGCCTCGAGACCGGCACCGAGGATACCTTCGCCATCGGCACCCTCGAGCCCTGCACGATCTTCGACAGCGACAAGGACATGGTCGTCGACGCCATGGGCAAGAAGAACAAGCCCTGCTACTGGGATGTGCAGCTCACCCTCTTCGGCGCCGATACCACCATCGACGCTATCTGGTGGGCGACCCGGATTGACTGAGGTGGCCGGGGCCTACTTCGCCTGGCAGTATTTCAGCACGCCGTGGGTCGCCTCACAGACGTTGTAGCCCGGATCGATGCCAGCACAGTCGCTGACGCTCCCACACTTCATGACGATGTGCCGGTAGTGCTGGTAGGGGGTGAGCGTCATCCGGCAGAGGTAGCTCTCCTTCTCCGCGACGCTGAGCTGGCTGGCGGGATCGTCCTCGCAGTCGCAGCCACGCGTGCAGAAGCCGAAGACGTCGGTGGTCTCGTTGCCGTTGTCCCCCGGCATCATGCAGACGCCCCAGGCGCACTCCTCGTCCGCCTCGCAGCGGGCGCCGTAGGCCTTCTTGGTGGTGTCCTCGGGCCCGGCGTAGGAGATCTTGCAGGTAGTGGTAGGGCCGTCGCCGCCTCCCTTGCTGTCGCAGCCCGTCGCGGAGAGGGTGGGGAGCACCAAGAGGCTGGCCACCGCGAGGGCGGTCTTCAGGGAGCGCTTCGAGATCATGGGGGCCTCGGGGTGGAAGCGAAGGGTCTGCGTGATAGTATGGGTCACTCGATGGGGGTGCAATCGGCTCCAGGAGCCGGCGCCCTCACCTACCTACGCCGTTGGACGCAGCCACAACCGAAGCCATAGCCATCCTGCTCCTGATCGTCCTCTCGGCGCTCTTCAGCGGGATGGAGACTGCCCTCGTCAGCCTCTCGGACGTGAAGCTCCGGGCGCGCGTGGAGGACGGCGAGGAGCTGCCGCACCTGCTGCGCCGGTGGATCGAGGTGCCCAACCAGGTGCTCGCTGCGCTCCTGATCGGCAACAACCTGGTCAACATCACGGCCAGCGCCCTCGCGACCCACCTCACCGAGACCCTCTTGAGGGAGACCCCCTGGTCCGGCTGGGGCATCCCCATCGCCGTCGGGGTCATGACCTTGCTGATCCTGGTCCTCGGTGAGGTGGCCCCCAAGACCTTCGCTAAGCACAACCCGGAGCGCTACGCCAAGCTCCTGCCGGCCCTCGAGCCCTTCTGGGTCGTCTTCTATCCCGCCACCATCGTCCTGGTGAACCTGACCCGCCACGTGGTGGAGGGCATGGGCGGCGACCTGAACCGGGATACCTCCGCGGTCACCGAGGAGGACATCGAGCAGATGGTCCGAATCGGCAAGATCGCCGGCTCCCTCGACGCGAACGCCTCCGAGCTCCTCGAGGGTGTGCTCGAGCTCGACGAGAAGGTGGCCCGCGAGATCATGGTCCCCCGTACCGACGTGCACGCCGTCGAGCTCGGCACCCCGATCGAGGAGGTCCTCGAGCAGGTCACCCGCGGCGGCTACTCCCGCTACCCGGTCTACCGAGACTCCATCGATGACGTGGTGGGCGTGGTCTACGCCAAGGACCTGATGGAGGCGATCCTCAAGGAGGGGCCCGAGGGCATCGAGCTCCACGACGTGATGCGTGAGCCGATGATCCTCCCGGAGAACATGTCGGTCCCCGATCTCCTCGTCGCTATGAAGGGCGCCCGCGTCCACATGTGCGTGATCGCCTCCGAGTACGGCGGCGTCGCCGGGCTCGTCAGCCTCGAGGACATCGTCGAGGAGGTCTTCGGCGATATCTACGACGAGCACGATCGGGAACAGGAGCCCGTGCGCGCGGTCGGCGACGACACCTGGCTCGTCGAGGGTGTGGTCACCCTCAGCGATCTCGAGGACGAGCTCGGGGTGCCCCTCGAGGACGAGGAGGAGGACTACGAGACCGTCACCGGCCTCCTGATGAAGGTCGCAGGGCGGCTCCCGGAGCCCGGCTACATCCACCTCCACGACGGCGTGCGCTTCGAGGTGCTGCGCTCCAACCCGACGCGTATCCTCGAGGTCGCGGTCCGTCGCATGCCCCCCGCGAGCCCCGACACCGACGCCGAGAGCGAGGCCGACCCGCGTTTGGGTGAATCCCCGGAGCAACCAGCGCGTTGACCACCCGCGGGACGGCCTCTTAGACTCCCCGCTGACCCCATTCCCTGCCCCGCAGGAGCCCCATGGCGGACACCACCAAGAGCGGCACGGCCCTCGACAACCTCGATGCGATGATCGAGGCCGAGAAGGCCCAGGCCTCCTGGCACGAGGTGGGACCTTCCGCGCCTCTGGCGATCGACGAGGGCGACGACGACCTCGGCCTCTTCACCTCGGCCCCCTCCTCGGACGAGGTAGGGAGCCTGCTGACCGACCTCCTCAACGAAGCGAAGAAGGAGGTGGAGCGGGAGCGAGCGGAGATCGAGCAGAAGCTCAAGGACAAGCACGACGAGGAGCGCCTCGCCAAGGAGCGCGAGGAGGCCCAGCGACGCGAGGAGCTGCAGGCCCAGCTCCGCGAGGAGACCATGCGCCGGAACGCCGCTCTGACGCGGCGGGAGCGCGAGGAGGCGGAGGAGCGCGCTGCGGCCGAGGCCGATGCGCAAGCCAGCAAGGAGGCCGCTGCTGCGGCTGCGGCCGCGGCCCCTATCAGCGAGGCTCCCGCGACCCACCGTCCCGGCCTCGCAGCCGACAAGGAGGGCGGCAAGGGCGGGCTGATCGCCTTCCTCGTCGTCATCATCGCCGGCGCTGCCGGCGGCGCCTACTGGTACACCCAGAAGGACCTCGGCCCGATCCAGCTCTCCGACGTGCGCGGCAAGGCCACCGCCGTCGTGAGCGAGGCCGCGTCGAAGTGGAAGGCCCAGAAGGCAGAGGAGGCCCGCATCGCCGCCGAGAAGAAGGCGGCCGAGAGGAAGAAGCGGGCCGAGGAGGCCAAGCGCAAGGCAGCCGAGGCCGAGGCCAAGCGGAAGGAGCTGGAGGCCGCTCGCCTCGCCGCCGCCGAGGAGGCCGCGCGCCTCGCCGCCGAGGAGGAGGAGGCCAAGAAGAAGGCCGCCAGGAAGAGGAAGCCGGCGGGCAAGAAGCTGAAGATCGACACGGGGGTCTTCAAGTAGACAGCCCGGCCCCACGCGGAGCGCTTCGTGCCGCCGGGACTCCCCGTGGCGCGCCCGAACCGCTCGATGTGCGAGGCGAAGAAGACGGGCCGGTATCGCCGGCCGGCGAGTGCGTCGAGGTCGTCGTGGACTGGGCTCCGATGTGCTGGTGGCACCTCGAGTCCAGGCCGCGACGAGATCGGCGTGCTCGCCAGGCGAGAGCGGTTCGTCTTCTTCGCCGAGGACATCTAGCATGCCGCCATGCTCCTTCGTGATCTCGGCCAAGAACTCGCCAGCTTCCTGAGCGCCGGGTACCCCTACCTCGTCCTCCGCAGCGTGGAGGAGGAGCGTGTCCTGGGCCTGATGAGCAGCGTCGCCCGCAAGCAAGGGCGGCCGCTGGTGCCAGTCTCGATGACGATGGCGCGCAAGGGCGACCCCGATGCCGGTATCGAGGACTGCCTCGAGCGGATCTCCCAAGAGCGCGATCCAGCGATCTTCGCCGCCATCGACCTCGACGCCTGGATCGACGATCCGGTGGTCATCCGGAAGCTGCGGGACATGCGGGTCGGCCTCGAGGAGCGCAAGCAGACCGTGGTCTTCGTCTCCGCGCAGTTCCGGGTCCCCTACGCCTTGTCGGCCGATATCCAGCTCATCGATGTCCCCCTCCCGGTCCCCGACGCTCTGTGCCGCCTGCTCGAGAGCGAGGCCCAGCAGGTCGGCTTCGAGCTCGGCCCATCGGTCGCCGAGCTGGCCGTCCGCGCCGTGCAGGGCCTGCCCGCCAGCGCCGCGCGCCGCGCCTTCCGGCGCGCGATCCTCGATCCCGAGGGCCTCGCCCAGGGCCACGTCGGCGGCCTCGTCGAGGAGAAGCGCCGGCTGCTCGAGCGCGCCGACCTGCTCGAGCTCATCGATACCCCGCCCGGCCTCGGTGAGGTGGGGGGGCTCGACGCCCTGAAGACCTGGTTGGGGGAGCGTGAGGCCGCCTTCGGCGACGAAGCGAAGGCCTTCGGATTGCCGACCCCCAAGGGCCTGCTCCTCGTCGGGGTGCAGGGCTGCGGAAAGAGCCTGGTGGCCAAGGCCGTCGCGCAGGCGTGGAGTCTGCCCCTGGCGCGGCTCGACTTCTCGGCCCTGCACGCCGCCTCCGAGACCCCGGAGGAGCGCTTGCGCGCCGCCCTCCGCCTCGGAGAGGCCCTCACACCCGCGGTGCTCTGGCTCGACGAGATCGACAAAGCCTTCCAGAGCGTTCGGGGGGACGGATCCGGCTCCGCGAGCCTGCAGCGCATGTTCGCGACCTTCATCACCTGGCTGCAGGAGAAGACGGTCCCCACCTTCGTGGTGGCGACGGCCAACAGCGTCGATCACCTGCCCCCGGAGCTCCTCCGTAAGGGCCGCTTCGACGAGATCTTCTTCGTCGACCTGCCCTCCGAGAGCGAGCGCGCGGAGATCCTGGCCATCCACCTCGAGCGCCACGGCCGCGATCCGGGCAGCTTCGATCTCGAGTCGCTGAGCGCCCGCACCGCCCACTACTCGGGTGCCGAGCTCGAGCAGCTCGTGATCGCGGGCCTCTACCGCGCCTTCCGCCAGAACAGGGAGCTGGCCACCGACGATCTCGCGACGATCGTGAAGTCGACGGTGCCGCTCTACCGGACCTTCGAGGACGAGATCAAAGGCCTCCGGGAGTGGGCGTGGACCCGCGCGAGGCGCGCCTCGAGTGACGACAGGGTCAAGGAGCTCTTCGCCCCGGGCTGAGCGATCGCAGGCTCGTCTCCACGGACTCAGCCGCCCGTCTGGGGCTCGACGGGGGCGGCCTCCGCCGCGCCCGCTCCGTGCTCTTCCGGATCGTAGTCGTGGGGCGCCGACATGCCTCTCGAACGCCAGGACTCGACCACCTCCTCCTCCACCTTGGGGACCCAATGGGGGCGCAGCTCCCCGTGGCC
>CAZEHU010000025.1:0-1783 GCA_964511605.1 uncultured Myxococcales bacterium | reverse complement strand
CCAGCGCTCGGTGACCCGGGGGGGGAGCTGGCCCTTCCGCCAGGCGCGATCGTACTTGTAGATGTCGCTCAGGAAGAGCGGCCCACCGTCGTCCGCGATGTCTACCGTGATGTACTCGGTCAGCAGGGGGATCGGGTTGTGCAGGCTCATGCCCGCCGCGTGCCCCACGGCGCCGAAGGAGTGCTGGATCGACTCGCGGGTGTGGCCGTCACGCTCGAGCATCCACTGGGCGAACTCCACGGCGCGGTCGACCCGGATGCAGCCATGGCTGTAGTCGCGGCGGTGCTCGTCGAAGAGGTGGGGCCTGTTGGTGTCGTGCAGGAAGATCGACTTGGAGCGCTCGAGCAGGAACTTCACCTTGCCGAGGACCGAGTGATCGCCTCCCTGCATCACGTAGACCTGGGAGCCATCCGCCTGCTCCTGGGTCGTGATGTTGTTCTTCTCGAGGTACTCGGGATCGCGCGCGATGGCCGCCTTCAGCTCCCCATCCGCGAGGCGCTTGGGCACGTACCAGTGAGGGTTGATCACCACGTGATGGAGGCGCGTCGTGAACAGATCGGTGCGGTTGATGTGGCCCTGGAGCAGCTTGACCTTGTCATCGTCGAGGCGGTTGGTGCCGACGATGGCCCGGTGGCGGCGGACCACCTCGCCCTCCTCGACGAATTGGAGCTCGTAGCTGGGGATGTTCACGCGGATGAAGGCATCTCCGAGCTCGCGGACCCGGGACTCCCGCATCCTCTGGAGGGCCAGCAGGACCTGGTCCCGCCGCCGCTCCATGGTGACGTTCATGCTGCGGAGGGTGCGCTCGTAGAGGTAGCCGTCCGGATCGAGCTCGTGGTGTCTCTGGTAGTCCTTGACCGCGGCGAGGAGGGCGTCGTCGTAGATGCCGTCGGGCGTGCCCTTGAAGTAGCCCTCGCAG
Source organism: uncultured Myxococcales bacterium (assembly GCA_964511605.1). Taxonomy (GTDB): domain Bacteria; phylum Myxococcota_A; class UBA9042; order PHBI01; family JACKFB01; genus CAZEHU01. The sequence continues at coordinate 864 of CAZEHU010000025.1, read as the reverse complement.
GCGAGGCGCTCCTCCACCTTCTGGATGCGGGGTCCCGAGCCCTCGGGGGTCAGCTTCCAGGTATCGTCGAGCAGGACGTGGCACCCCTCGTCGGCCAGCGCGCGGTAGTGCTCCAGCACCTCCATCATGCGCTCGTAGTAGGGATGCGGCGGATCGAGGTCGGCGACCGCTGCCTCCGGCTCGGCGGCGGTGACGATCTCACGATAGGCCTTGGTGATCTTCGCTGCGCTCTGTACGCGCTCGCCCTTCCGCTCTCGCACCAGGCGCGCGGGATCGTCGACCACCTCGAAGGGCCCCGTGGGGGTGAGGAAGCGGAAGTCGAAGACGAGCCGCAGCAGCGCTTGGGCCAGGCGCGCCTCGAGGGCGCCGGCTCGAGCGCTGCGTGCCTTCGGGTCCGCGCCGGGGGCCCAGGCCTCCGCGAAGGCCGCGAGGTCCGTGGCGACCCCCGGCATGCCGTAGCTGCGCGGGTCGAGGCCGTGGCGCCCGATGGTCTTCAGCCTTGCGAGGATGGCGCGGCCGGCGCGGGTGGGGCCGCGGAGGTCGACGAGCAAACCATGACCCACCGCCTCGTGCAGCTCCCGGCGGTAGTCCGCGAGCCAGCCATCCTTCTGGACAGCGCTGGCCACGGCCTCCGCGAAGGCCGTGAGGTCGGGGTCGGCCGGGGGACGAGGAGGTGGTGGCGGCTCGGCGGGGGCGCTGGCCGGGGTCCCCGCGATAGAGCCTCCCCCAGCGGAGGCCGCAGCGATGGTGGGCGCTCCCTCGGAGGCCGCGCCGCGGCTCGCCTCGACGACCGGGACGGGCGCCGGCGTCATCAGCGCCGCCACCACGGAGCCCACCACGAGGCCCGCGAGACCGACTCCGACC
>CAZEHU010000024.1:0-12707 GCA_964511605.1 uncultured Myxococcales bacterium | reverse complement strand
GGGCCTGTGAAAAGGAAAGAGCCAATGGGACGGTCCGGCGCTGCAAGACCGGCGACGGCCAGCCCCTCGAGCCGATCCAGCGTGCCTGGGACTGCCCAGGACGCCGAGCGGCGCCCGCAGGGGGCATCCCGTGAGCCCGCTGCGCACCCGCTGGGACGAGGCCTGGTACGGCCCCGTCGACGCCGCGCGCGTCTGGCTGCTCGGCCGACTCCTGCTCCTGATGCTCGCGTTCGACGCTTGGCACGTCATGGTGCCGAAGGGGGGGCGCTACGGCGCCGGGGGCTTCAACGTCGCCCACTTCGCGTGGCTCGATGCGCTCCAGCCTCCACCCACCACCGAGCTCTACGTCGGCCTCGTCCTGCTCGTCGGCCTGGGCGCGCTGCTCGGAGCCTTCGGAATCCTGGGGCGTTGGGGGCTCGGGGCCCTCGCCGCGCTCTACACCTACGGCTGGATGATGAGCCAGCTCGACAGCTACCAGCACCACTACTTCCTGACGTGGCTCCTCTTCGGGCTCGCGCTCATCCCGCCCCTGGATCTGAAGGAGGTCCTGCCCGCACGGGGCGCGGAGACGAGGCCGGCCGCCCCTACCGTCGAGGCCTGGGCCTTCAAGCTCCTCGCCGCCACCGTGAGCCTGCTCTACCTCTGGACCGGCGTCTCCAAGACCGAGGAGGCCTGGCGGAGCGGGACCGTGCTCGTCAGGATCAACCGCTCGGGCGGAAAGCTCGAGCCCTTCCGGGAGCTCGGCGCCTCCCTCGGGCTGAGCGACGAGGCCTTCTGGTCCTTGTGCGGGCACTCGGTCATCGGGGTGCAGTGGCTGATCGCCGCGGCCTATGCGCACTACGCGCTCTTCGGCGAGCGCACGGGCCGGAAGGGCTGGGCGCTTCGCCTCGTGGGCCTCCTGAGCGCTGTCTCGTTCCACGTGGGGGCCGAGTACTTCGAGCTGCGTATCGGCTGGTTCAGCCACTACATGATCGTGATCGGGCTGGGGCTCCTCCTGCCGGCGGCGGCGCTCCGGGCTCCCCTCCGTCTCTTCACCTGGCCGTGGCGCGCGCTCGTCCGGGCGGCCGAGGCCCGCGCCGACGGGCTGCGGCGGCTCGGCTGGCCGCTCTGCGGCGCCTGCGTGCTGGTGGCCTCGGTGGGGCTCCCGCTCCTGATCGACCTGCCCGGAGAGCGAGGAGCGGCCTGGCTCTTCGCGGCCTCGCTGCTCGCCTTGGCTGTCCTCCGGCGCCGGCCGCTCGCCTCCGCGATCGCCGGCGGGATCGCGGCGGCGGCCCTGGTGCTCTCCCTCGGCGCCAGCGATGCGCGCTGGGACTACTATCGCTTCCGCGGGGGGGACATGCTCCGCCGCCTCGAGGTCCAGGAGAGCCTCGACGCCTACGGCAAAGCACATTCTCACGCACCGGAGGGGCAGGATCGGCGACGAAAGGTGTTCAAGGCCCTGGGTGCCCTGCGCGAAGGCCAGGGCGCCGGCGGTGCCCGAGGACGGTGACGGGGTTTCCCGGGTGGCGACCATGGGCCCGCCGGGGGCGATCCCGCTGGCACGCTCCCCGACCTGCCCCTATAACGCGGTGGCGGCGAGCCCGCCCACCCGACGAGGACGAGGAGAGCCTCCGTGCTGACCGAGAAGCTTGGCTACTTCTTCGAGCGAATGGGTGCCGAGTGGGTGCTGTGGACCCTCATCGCGCTCAGCGTGCTCTCGGTGGGGGTGATCATCGAGCGCATCGTCTTCCTCCGCCGCCACCGGGTGGACGCTACGAAGCTCACCGAGGCCCTGCTCGAGGCCCTGCACGACGGCGGCGAGCCCGCCGCCCGGGAGGTCGTGACCGATACCCCCGGCATGCTCGGCGGGGTCGTCCGCGCTGCGATGGACGCCTGGCATGACGGCGTCGGTGCCGTGGAGGAGGTGATCATCGCCGCTATCGCCCGCGAGAAGATCCGCTACGACCGCTTCCTCGCGATCCTCGGCACCGTCGCCGCCAACGCTCCCTTCATCGGTCTGCTCGGCACGGTGATCGGGGTGCTCAACGCTTTCGGCAAGCTGGCCGCCGCCCTCGAGGGGGAGAGCCGGACCGAGCTGGTGATGGGCTCGATCGCCGAGGCCCTGGTCGCCACGGCCGTCGGCCTCGCCGTCGCGATCCCCGCGGCTATCGCCTACAACGGGTTCAAGCGGCGGACCAAGGTCATCTCCACGGAGGCGGAGGCCACGGCCCGCCAGGTGCTCGCCCACCTGAAGACCGAGGTGAAGAGGATCGACGAAGCGCCGGCGCAGGCGGCCGGCGCCGCGGCGGCCGCGGGCACAGGAGGCTGAGCCGTGGCCGGCCCCATCGGCGGCGACGAGGACGAGGGCATCAACGCGATCAACGTCGTGCCCCTCGTCGACATCATGCTGGTCCTGCTCATCATCTTCATGGTCTCCACCGACTTCGTGCAGCAGGAGCTGAAGAACCGCATCCCGCCCAACATCCCGGTGGAGCTGCCCAAGGCCGCGAGCGCCCAGGACACCAACCCCTCGCTGCTCTCCCTGGTGATCAACAAGGAAGGCCTGCTCTTCCTGAACGGGAATCCCTCCGACCTCGAGGGCGTCAAGGGCTACGTGGATCGAATGATCGCCGAGGGCAACAAGATGGAGGCGGTGGTGGCGGCCGACGAGCGCATCACCCACGGACGCTTCGTCGAGATCGTGGACGCCTTACGGATCTGGGGCATCGACGACTTCGCGATCAATACGAAGAAGCAGGAGATCGAGTAGGTGGGGCGCCGGAGCCTGGCGCGGCTCTCCCGGTGAGCGGTCGGGGCCGCCGCCGCTTGTACGGGGCGATGGTGCTCGCGCTCGCCCTGCATGGGGGGGGCCTGGGCTGGGTCCTGAGCCTCGACGAGCCCGAGCGGCCTGCGCCCGTGCCCAAGAAGGTCGACGAGTACGCCAAGCTCAAGGCGATGAGGGAGAAGATCGAGCTCCCGAAGCCGGAGCCGCCGCCCCCGCCGCCGGAGAAGAAGGAAGAGCCACCGCCTCCGGAGCCGAAGAAGGAGGAGCCCAAAGAGGTGGTGAAGCCCAAGAAGAAGAAGAAGCCGCAGAAGAAGCGCATGGCCCGGGCGAAGCCGAAGAGGGAGGTGCCTCCGCCGCCCCCGGCTGCGCCCCCGCCGCCGCCGGCGCCCCTTGCCCTCGAGAACGTGAACCTCACCGGCGGCGTGAACGTGCAGCGGGGCGAGACCGATACCTTCGGCGACCCCTCCATCGCGGCGAACAAGGCCAATACCGAGCCGCGGCCGCCCCCGCCGGACCTCCCCGTGGGCGACGAGGACGTGGAGCCGGAGCCCGAGCAGCCGCCGAAGCGCGTCGGCGCCCGCATCAAGAGGAACGTGAAGGGCACCTACCCGGCGGACGCGCCGAAGCTCGGGCGGGACGTGGTGGTCAAGCTCAGCCTCGCCCTCGACGAGGAGGGACGGGTCGCCAAGGTGCGCATCATCATCGGGGCCGGCGAGATCTTCGATCGAGAGGCCCGCAAGCTCGCGCGGCGCCTGCGCTTCTACCCCGCGACCCTTGATGGGGTGCCGATCCCGAGTAAGGTGCCCTACGAGGTCGTCTTCCAGCCGGAGTGATCCCCTTGAGCCGCCGCCTCCATCCCAGCCCCCTTCCTCTCCTCATGGCGGGTCTCCTCGCCCTTGGCGCGGCCGGCCTGGCGGCGTGCGGCGACGAGTCCAACCCGCGGACCCTCATCCAGGAGCTGAGGGTCCTGGCGATCGTCGCCGACCCGCCCGAGGTCTCCCACCCCTCGACGAGCAACCTGGCGCCCCTCGTAGCGGGGGCGGAGGGCGAGGTCCGCTACGAGTGGTCGATGTGCTTCGTGCCGGGACCGGAGTACGCCGGCTATCCCTGCCTCGACGAGGCCGCCGAGCTCCCGCTGGGGGAGGAGGAGACCGCCCTCGCCCTGGTCCCGGACCTCGACCCCATCCTCGCCTCCCCGGAGTTCGAGGGCTTCTTCATCGACCTCAGCGAAGGCATCGACGTGCTCGCCCGCCTCACGGTCACCGACGAGACCGAGCGGAGCGTGCAGGCCGTCAAGAGCCTCCGGATCAGCGAAGACGCCGAGCCCAACGCGAACCCCGAGATCGAGGCCCTCACCAAGGACGGCGCCGACTGGCCCAAGGACCTGGTGCTGGAGGTGAACCAGGACGACGAGCTCCTGCTCGAGCTCGTCGTCGACGAGGCCACGCTGCAGGCCTACAGCGAGGGGGGCGAGGAGCGAGAGGAGGAGGCCCTGATCTCCTGGTTCGCCTCCGCGGGCGAGCTCGACCGGGAGCGCTCCGACGGTGAGGATCCCACGGTGGCCTGGACCGTCGGCGGCCTCGGCTTCGAGGAGTGGGATGGGGCCACCGACCTCGAGATCACCCTCTGGGCCGTCCTCCGAGATGGCCGTGGCGGCACGGACTGGACCCAGCGCACCGTGCTGGTGGGGCCGCCCGGCCCGCCGTAAGGCCTGGGGAGCGAGTGGCCTTCATAGATCGAGCTGCCTGTCGCCCTACGGGTTGCCGTTGGGGCACGCCCCCCAGAGCCCGGCGCCCTCGTCCTGGGCGCGGAGCTCCGCTTCGAGCATCGCGCTGCCGTAGAGCAGGGTCTCCGAGCAGTAGATCGTGGAGGCGAAGCCCTCCTCGAGGAGCTCGCGCTGGTACAGGTCCTTGCCCAGCCAGATCCAGGCCAGGGTGCGGCCGAAGTTGTCCTGGCAGGTGGCCTCGTACTGGAGGGTGATCGTCTCGCCGAGGAGGCGCTGCTTGGTAAACTCGGAGGCCTCCGGCCCGAAGCACTCGATGCCGTCCTTGGTCTCGGGGGTGTCCACGCAGAACAGGCGGATACGGGTGCCGTCGTCGAGCTCGATCGTGTCGCCGTCGACCACCTCGACCACCTTCGCCTCGCAGGGCCCGCAGACGCCGCAGGCGGCTACGCTCTCGGCGCAGCTCGGGGCCAGGAGCAGGAGCCCCGCGGCGCCGGCGACAAGCGCCAGAGCAGCGAGGGAGCTCCTGGGCAAAGGGCCAGCCGCTCTCCTCACGGACACGTCCGGTTGGTCGCGCCCGGGGTGCCGAGGACCGGCCAGCTCGCTTCGTAGATGTCGGTCGCGTCGCACCAGCCGGTGGCGTCGTCGTTGGCCGCGGCGTCCGAGGCGTCCACGGTGGCCTTGGAGACCTGCCGGGCCACACCATCATCGGCGTCGCCGTAGGTATCGACACGGTCGAGGAGCTTGGCCTCGAACTCCTCCCACTCCGCCTCGAGCTCCGCCTCCTCCTCCGGGGTTCGCGGCGGCTCGCCCTCGGCCGGCGGCTCGTCGTCGGGCTCGTCGATTCCGTCGGGGCGGGTGAGCAGGAAGCCTCCGGAGCCGGTGAACTCGCTCCCGTCGTAGACGATGTCGACGGTGAGCCCGGCGTTCAGGGCGGCCTCTGCTGTGCGGCCGAAGAGCACGATGTCGCCGGGATCGTAGATGCGGCACTCGAGGCCCTCGTTGGGGATCGGCTTGGGGTTGGTGGTGACCTTGGGGGCGTACTCCAGGCAGCCGAGGCTGCGGGCCCCGGAGGTGGAGGGCAGGAGGGTGAGCTCGAACCACTCGAGCATCTTGTTCTCGGTCTCGCCCCCCGGCACGTTGGCCATGATCTCGGTGAGCATGATCTCGCCCGCGGCGGGCATGGGCGTCGAGATCACCCCGCCGCCCTCGTCCCGGCAGACGCAGTCCGTGCAGCCGTGGTTCGGCTCGCCTGGCGTGCCGCGCAGGATGGAGTCCTCCACGGGCTCCGGCACCGGCTCGGGCTCCCCCTCCTCCGGCTCGGGGGGGATGTCGATGATCGCGTAGTCAGTCTTGTAGTCCGGCTGCGAGTTGCACCAGGCGTCGGGCTCGTCGTTCCCGCTGAGATCACCGCCCTCGAGGGAGGGGTCGAGCTGGCGGCTGACGCCATCGGTCGAGGTCCCATAGGAGCTCACGACGTCGAGGATCACGCCGTCGGCGCGCTGCAGGCTCACCCCTCCGGAGCCAGAGAAGGCGGATGCGCTGTGGAGCACGTCGACGACGACGCCACCGTTGGCCTCGACGTCCTCCGAGCGGCCGAACACCACACGCTCGCCTGGATTGGCGAGGAGGCAAGAGAGGTCGGGGTTGGTGATCGGAGTGCCCGTCCCGGCCCCCTTCTCCTCACAGTCCGGGGCGCTGCTCGCGTCGCAGACGATCGGACTGATGTCCTTGTTGGCCACCGCCACACAAGCGAAGGAGCGGGGCTGGGGTGCGCTCGGGCGGAGGAGCACCTCGAACCACTCGGTATCCGCGTTGTCCCCCTCCTTGCCCGGTGTATTGGGCATGATCTCGGTGATGATCACCTCGCCCGGCTCGGGGCTGGTGACCCCGACGAGCTGATCGAGCTCGTCATAGCAGTAGCACTGGCCGCACTGCGGGTTCGGGGCGCCGGGGGAGCCGTAGAAGCTGCCGTCCGAGGCGGGCTGGGGGGAGGGGCACCACCCCTCACCGTCGAACTGGCTGGAGACCTGCTCCACCGCGTCTCCGTAGTGAGCGCTGGCCACGAGCTGATAGGTCCCGCCCTTGTCGAACCAGAAGGCGAGGACCCCATCCGTATTGCCGAGGGCCGGGGAGGTGAGGAATTGGGCGACCGGCGCGCCGTCGAGGCGGGCCGCGGGACCGGAGACCAGGTAGTAGCCAGGACCCTTGAGCAGCGTGGCGCCCGTGACCTGGGACATGGTGGAGCTGCCGGTCGGCGTGATGTCGTCGCCGCTCACCAGCATGCCGGTGACCTCCACACAGCCGCCGGAGGCGATGTAGAACTCGTACCACTCCTGGCCGCCGTCGGCTCCGGCGGGGTTCGAGAAGACCTCGGTGATCGTGATGTCCGCCTCCAGCGGCGTGACGATCGAGGTACAGGCGCTCGGCTCGATCTCCTCGATGAGCACGATCACCTCGGCCTCGGGGTTGGACAGGGCCGGGGTCGGTTCGAGGAGCGCCCAGGCGGAGGGATCGTCGTTGGCGAGGGCGGTGGGCGCCCCGGCCTTGCCGTTGAGGCCGAAGGACTGGCCGTCGCCGGGCGCCGGCACGACGGGGTCGCAGGCGTCGCCGTAGCAGGCCTCGTCGAGCACGGTGCCGTCGTCGCAGACGAGCTGAAGGGTGGAGCCGGCGCTGGTCATCGTGCCGACCGTATCGCCGTAGACGTAGAGCTGGCCGCCCTCGAGGGGGCCCGAGGAGAGGACGCCGTACTGGCCCGGGTTCAGGATGATGGCGCCATCGCCGCGGATCGTGTGGCGCTTCTCGGAGCTGTCGTGGAGCAGGTACAGGCGCATGCCCCTCAGGTCCACCGGCTCGGGGCCCGCGTTGTAGATCTCGATCCACTCCCGGCCCGTATCCGAGCCCTCTGGATCGGAGAGGATCTCGGTGAGCACCAGCTCGCCGGGGATCGCGGGGCAGGGCGTCGGGCCGATGTCGTCCGTGGGCTCGCAGCCAGCGGTCAGCGTGAGCGCCAGGCCCAGGGCCGTGAGGGCTCCGGCTCTGTGGGCCTCGAGCCCTGCCAAGCGCAAGGTAGAGCGCTCCCGCGCCCCCTCGTGGCGGTCGGTCGAGCCAGCGGTGTCGAAGATCCACCTCATGGGCACCTCTCGCCACCATCTATAGCACCGCTCCCGGTGGCGTTGCGACGGCCCTCACCATCTGTCACATTGGCCGCGCCGATGGGGTCCAGGACAACGACGCGAGGCCGGTGGGGCACGAAGCTGGCGAAGGTCCTCGCCCGAAGCGTCCTCCTTGTCGTCCTCCCCTTCGCGGTGGTCGGGGCGCTGGCAAGCAGCGCGGGCGCGATCAACTACAGCGTGCGAATCCTCGTCGAGGACGTCGACGACCTGAGGGACCTGCTCGAGAACGGGGACATCCTCGAGGAGGAGTACGAGCTCCTCGCCCGCTACATGGACATCCCCCTCGACCTGCGGTTGGCCACCTCGCGCCAGCTCTACGATCTGCCCGGCATCACGGAGGCGATGGCCGAGAAGATCGTGCGCTTCCGGAAGGTCAACGGCGCCATCGAGATGGTCGACCTCGGGGATCTGGGCATCCCGGTCAGCGTGCTCCAGCAGATCCGCAGCTTCGTGACGATCTCCAAGCCCCGCGAGAAGGCCGTGCCCACCGAGCCGATCCAGGTCCGGGGCGTCGCCGACGTGAAGGTGGTCAGCACCCTGGCGGAGAACGAGTTCCGCGAGGTGAAGACGAGCGTCGATCCGGACACCGGCGAGGTGGAGACCGAGAAGGTCCGCAAGGGCGAGGCCGGCGCGCTCCGCGCCTACGCGACCATCGATCGTAAGTACAAGGTCGGGGTCGCGGGCCTCTTCCAGAAGCGCCTCGGCCCCTTCGACGCTCACCACGAGGACGGGCTGACCTGGCTCTCCGCGGAGCCCGAGAAGCACAGGGTCCAGGTGCCGAAGCTCTACGGCGCTATCGACGAGCGGCACTGGGGCGTCATTCTAGGCAGCTACGAGGCCGGCTTCGCCGATCGGCTCGTCTTCGGTGAGACCGATCGACAGCGGCCCGAGGGCTTCTACCCCGATCACGCGGTCAACGAGTCCAGCGAGTCCGCACGCTTCTCCCCGCGCGAGCGCCTCGTCGGCTTCGCGGCCCGCCTCAAGCACCTTCCGGTGGGGGAGGAGGGGGACATCGACGGCACCATCTTCGCGAGCTGGTGGCCCTACGATGCCTTCCAGAACGACGTGGACTCCCACCTCCGAGATCAAGACGACTCCATCTACGAGGGCTCGAACCCGCTCCTCTGTGATGACTCGGTCGACCCGGAGGAGTGTGCCCTCCACGGCGTCGGGAAGATGTCCTCCGAGCAGCTCCGCGCCGCCTACTCCGAGGGCATCGCCGGCGGCCACGTGAGCTGGTCGCCGGGCCCCAACCTGCGCATCGGCACCACGGCGTATGGCTCGAAGGTGGACTGGCTTCAGACCGAGGACCTGTACTTCGTGAAGTCCGCCAACCACCCCGACCGGGACACCCTGGGCGCCTACGGCATCGACGTCGAGGGCTGGATGGCGCCCGATACCCTGATCACGGCCGAGCTCGCTCGCACCCTCGAGGGAGGCAACGCCGCTTTCGCGCGCTTCCAGAGCGGCTTCGATACCTTCGATATCACCACCGCCTTCCGCTACTACGACGAGGACTTCGACAATCCGCACGCGCGGGGCCCCGCGAAGCCCGACCAGCTCGAGGGGCAGACGGATCGGGATGAGCTCGGCGGACAGGTCCGGGTCTCGCTCTACCCCTCCAAGGCCTTCGACCTCCGCCTCGTCGGGGATGTGCACCACCGCCCGACCCTCGAGGTCACCAACGCCGCCCTCGAGGGCCGCGCCGACTACACGATCGCCCACGACTACACGGTGGGGGCCGGCGTCGCTCTCCAGGACAAGGACATCAGCGCCAGCGGGCGCGACAAGGACTACGACGACTCCTCGAAGACCGTGGACGGCGAGGAGGTCAAGATCCCAGGCCAGGGCTCGAAGATCGACGCCTTCGCGCAAGTGAGCGCGGCCCTCGGCAAGCGCGTGGGCCTCACCCTCCTGTACAAGAACACCTGGACCGACTCGTCGGTGGCGGACAGCGAGACCGACGCGGTCAAGCACGAGGTCCACGAGAACTACCAGACCGCATACGCCCACCGGCACTACGCCACGCTCACGGCCTCCGTCCGGGTCCTCGACCCGCTCGTGCTCAAGGCCCGCTTCAAGTTCTACGATGACGAGACCAAGTACGACTTCCGAGGTGAGTCCTACATGGAGGGGCAGCTCGCCGTGACCTGGAAGGTCCTGCCCAAGCTCACCCTCAATACCCGCTTCCTCCTCCGCCGCTTCGTCGACAAGCGCGAGAGCACCCTCGACGGCCGGCCGATGGATCAATTCCTGCGGTCGACGCTGACCTGGCGGTTCTGAGCCCGGCCCTCGGCCCCGGCCCCTCAGGGCTCCGAGCAGCTCATCGGCCAGGTGCTCGTGAAGGCGCCTGCCCAGCTCGACAAGTGCTCGTGCTCGTTCAGAAGGGGTGAGGACGCAGGCGGGGCTTGGACGAACGAGAAGGCCTCGAGGCCGGTCCAGGTGGTCTCGCCCTCGGGATGCGAGCCCAGGAGGCGGACACGGTCGGCTGCATCGCGCTCGGTCACGGTCACTGCGGCGCCGATCGTGATGCCCACCTTCTCGCCGCCTCCCTCGAGGGGGGTGAGGCGTCGGACTTCGAAAGGGATCGTGGCGCTCATGGGGGCCTGGGCCTTGGCCAGGGTGACCACCAGCTCCTCGCCCTCCTGCTGGTAGGAGCGGGTATGGGTGAACTGCGAGGGCGGCTCGCCCGTGGCGTCGGGAGGGAGCGCGGGGAGGGGGCCGGTCGGACCCACCTCCGGCCCCGAGGTCCCGGGCTCGTAGCCGATGCCGTGCACCACGATCCGCCCCTCCGCGTCCCAGGACCAGGTGTGGACAGCCGCCAGGACGTCGTCGATGAGGTAGCGCCGCACCAGGAGCCGTCCGTCATCGTCGTACTCGAAGGTTAGGGCGGTCTCCGCCGAAGTGGTCGAAGCATCGGCGGCGAGACTGAGCTCCCAGCTCCGCACGTCCTGGAGCAGGAGGTCGCCCTGCCACGTGCGGCTGCGGGTCGCCATCATCGCAGCTACGCCAACGACGTCGACTGACATCACCTCGAGGAGGAGGCGACCCTCGGCGTCGTAGGTGTGGGTCGTCGAGATCACATTGCCGGAGACGCCATCGTAGGTGCCCCCGGCCACCCCCCCGTGGCCGAACCAGGCGCTGTCACCGTAGCCGTATGCGTAGCCTGTATAGCCATAGTCGAAGCCCATGCCGCCAGGACGATCGCCGAGGGGCCAGCCGAGGTCCCAGACCGTCTCGGCCGCAGGGTAGCCGTGCACGACGGAGCGAGGCAGGTGCTGGCAGCCCGCGATGCCGTCCACGGTGGCGAGGGCGTCCGCGTGATCGTCGCCGAGCAGCCAGGCCGCGAGGCCCCGCGGCACGTGATCGTCCATGAGCACTTGAGGGCCCTGAGCCGGCACGTGCTTCGTCGAGCGCTCCTCCAGGCGCCCGTCGTCGTCGTAGGCCCAGCTCTGCTCGAGCCAGATCGTGTCCTCGCGCTTGCGCGTCACCGTCGTGGGGGCGTCGTGGAAGGGGTGCCACGTCCAGGTGGTAGCGAAGGTGACGCTGCCTCTCACCGCGGTCGCGGAGAGCAGCCTCCCTTTGGCGTCGTAGCTCCAGGTCCAGGTGGTGGTGCCGGTCCCGTTGATGCTGTCGACCACCGTGGCGCCCACGAGCAGGGGGCCGGACCAGCTCCACGTGCGCTCGAACCAGAGCGAGCTGTTGAAGAGCTCCCGCTCGGACAGGAGGCGCCCCTCCGGGTCGTACTCCCGCTCCAGGCGAACCAGCCCGGTGGAGGTCTCGCGCCGGGCGTGCAGAGCCACGACGCGCCGGCCATCGTCGTACAGGCCCCCCTCCACCTGGGCCCGCCAGGTGTCCGGCTTCCAGGGCCACAGATCCGAGGGGTCCTGCCAGGTCAGCGCCAGGGGACCAAGCGCCTCGCTGCACCCGGCGGAGGCATCGCAGCCCAAAGGGGTGCCGGTATCGAGGTCATCGACGAGGCCATCGCCGTCGCTATCCGGGGAGGGGGGACTCGAGGATGCGCAGCCGTCCGCGGCCGCCTCCAGCAGCCAGTCGAAGAGCGTAGACGCCAGGGGCGACGCGAGCTCGGGCGGGGCAGGGCGGCACCACGTCGATGGATCTGCGCTACCGCCCTCCGTGTCGCCCTCGGCGGGATCAGCGTCGCCGTCCTCCGTGTCGCCTCCGGCGGGATCAGCGTCGCTGCCCTCCGCCTCTGGCTCGCTCGCGTCCGCCTCGCCTGGCTCCGGCTCGCTCGCGTCCGCCTCGCCTGGCTCCGGCCCCGTCGCGTCGTCGTCGGTCTCGGTCGTATCGACCTCGCCGTTCGGGCTCGCGTCGTCGTCTCCGGTCCCGGCCGCGTCGGTTCCCCCAGGAGGGAGAGAGGCCTGCCCACCCGCCTGACCGGTGCCATCGTCCACGCCCCCTGACGGCTCCACGATGTCCGACGCTGCCTCCCCTGCGCCCTCGCTGGAAGACCCGGCGCATCCCCCCACGACGAGGGCGACGAGGACCGGCGCTGCCAAGCGCAACGCGAGGGGGAGGACGCCCCCGCTCATGCCTCGACCTGACCCTTGAGGAGCTCGGCGTTGAAGTAGGCCGTGCACGCGTCGACGACGTTGGCGAGCGCCGCTCCCTCCATGATCTCGTCCAGGCTGTACAGGGTCAGCCCGATGCGATGATCGGTGAGGCGGTTCTGCGGGAAGTTGTAGGTGCGGATGCGCTCGGAGCGATCTCCCGAGCCCACCATCTTGCGACGGGCATCGCTCTCCTCGGCGGCGGCGGCGCTCTGGGCCTGATCGAGGAGGCGCGAGGCCAGCACCTTCAGGGCCCTGGCTTTGTTCTTGTGCTGGCTCTTCTCGTCCTGGCAGGTCACCACCAGGCCCGTCGGGATGTGGGTGATGCGGATCGCGCTCTCGGTCTTGTTGACGTGCTGCCCGCCCGCGCCCGAGGCCCGGTAGGTGTCGATGCGCAGGTCGCCGGGATCGATCTGCACGTCCACCTCCTCCGCCTCCGGCAGGATCGCGACGGTGCAGGCCGACGTGTGGAT
>CAZEHU010000023.1:0-12811 GCA_964511605.1 uncultured Myxococcales bacterium | reverse complement strand
GTCGATCCCGAGCCGGACGTCATCGCCGAGCCCGACGCCACCGAGCCCGATGTCGTCGACCCCGAGCCGGACGTCACCGAGCCCCCCGCCTGCGCCGGTCCCTGCGACTGCCCCCAGGGGGAAGCGTGCGTCGACGGTGTCTGTGAGCTTGGCACGCCCCTGACCTTCTGCTGCACCCAGGAGGGCTGCACCGCAGGCAACGTCTGCTGGGATGCCGAGGGGGCCATGAGCCTCTGCGAGGCCAACAAGAGCGCGGCCTGGGGCGACCTCATCATCAACGAGGTGCTCACGGACTCCACCGTGGACGGTGATCCCAACGGCGATGGGGAGCTGCCCAACGATGTGGACGACGAGTTCGTCGAGATCGTCAACGCCTCGGACGCCTCGATCGACCTCGGGGGCTACACCCTCTTCGAGTCGGACCTCGCCGGCACCGCCCGCCACACCTTTGCGCCAGGAACCCAGCTCTTGCCGGGAGACTCGATCGTGGTCTTCGGTGGCGGCACCGCGCCGGACGACATCGAGGGCGCCGTCTTCCAGGTGGCCGACGACGGGCTGCCGGGGCTGACCTTCGGCCTCGCCCTCGACAACGACGGGGACCACCTCGCCCTGTACGACAGCGAGGGCCACCTGGTGGCCCTATTCCACTATGGGCCGGGCGCCACCCTGATGGCGCTCACCGACGAGAGCTGGACGCGCTCGCCGGACATCAGCGGGACCTGGCTGCCCCACACGGAGGCCGACGCCGGCGGAGACCCGCCGAGCCTCTTCTCTCCGGGCTGGAAGGCCGATGGGACCAACTTCTAAGGAGGCGAGGACGATGAAGCACCACACCACGATGATCGCCCGCGGGGCCTGCCCCGCGCTCTCGAGGCCGGCCTGCCCCGCGCTCTCGGCCCTCCTCCTCCTAGGCGCTTGTGCTCAGGGCACCGCCCCCGGCTCCGACCCGGCGGCCGGTGATCGCACGGTCGCTACGCGGGTGGCGGCCCTCGAGATCTACGCGCCCGGCGACGGCTACGTCACGATCCAGGAGGCCATCGACGACGCCCAGCCGGGCGACACGGTCATCATCCTCGACGGCGCCCACGAGGAGAGCCTGATCCTGAAGTCCGGCGTCATCGTAGAGGGCGAGTCCCGCGACGGCACCGTGCTCTACGGCGGCATCAGCGCCGGCGCGCCGGGTCCGGATGGCCCGGCCTCCTTGGGCAACCTCACCCTCGACGGGAGCCTCGCGGGCGGCGGCACCGGCATCGCGGTCGGCGACGGGAGCCTCAGCGTCTGGGGGGTCCGCGTCGATGCGATGACCCTCGGCGTGGACATCGCCCCGAGCGTGGGCCTCGCCCCGGAGAGCTGGCCCGTGGTCACCATCGATCGAAGCGAGGTGAAGAGCGCCGCCTCCGCCGCCGTGCGGGTCAACGGTCCCTCCCACCTGACCCTGACCAACTCGCTGATCACCTACGCCTCCTCGGACGGCCTGCAGATCCTGGGCACCGCCGACGAGGGCACCGCGTGGGTGGCCCACAACGTCTTCTTCGCCAACGGCTTCGGTCTCGGCGACGGCGCGGCCATCTGGGGCTCGGCCACCGGCGATCTCAGCGTCGGCAACAACATCATCATCTCCAACAACGTCGGGGTCTTCTGCTCCGTGGACTGCGCCACGAGCCACAACGTGGTCTGGGGCAACAGCAACAACTGGAACGGCGCCGCGGTGGCCGGCCCGGGCAACATCCACAAGGATCCGCGCATGTCGGCGCCGGGCGAGGGCGACTACTCGCTCCTCTTCGACTCGCCCTGCGTGGATGCAGGGGATCCGTCCTACGGCACGGAGACCGACCACGCGGGCACCGACCGCCCCCTGGGCGGGGGCTACGACATCGGAGCCTTCGAGTACCCAGCCACGCCACCGAGCCTGACCCTGGCGCTGACCGAGGTGATGGCGAACCCCCTCAGCGAGGCCTCCGGCGAGTACGTCGAGCTCTACAACCACGGCGACAGCGAGGTGGACGCCGAGGGCCTGGTGCTCGACGACGGCGACTCCACCGATGTGCTCGTGGGCTGGGACGGCGGCACGACGATCATCCCCGCGGGCGGCTACGCCTTGGTGCTCGACCCGAACTACGACGGCGTCTACGAGATCCCACCGGAGACCACCCTCTTGACCGTCGCGGGCAACGCGACCTTGGGCTCGGGCCTCTCGAACGCCGATCCCGTCAAGCTCTTCGCTTCCGATGGCATCAGCCCCATCGACAGCTACTCCTTCCCCTTCGACGCGGGCAACGGCACCAGCGTCGAGAAGGACGAGCTCGGCGATGGCGATGTGCTCGGAAACTGGGTCGCCTCTCCCTGCGGCAAGAGCCCCGGCGCCGAGAACTGCGCCAGCCAGCCCACCAACGTCTCGACGATCGTCCTGCTCGCCATCAACGAGGTGATGGCGAACGCGGATGTGGAGTCGACCGGGGAGTTCGTCGAGTTCACGAACTTCGGCATCGAGCCCATCGACCTCGAGGGCCTCATCCTCTCGGACGGCGACAGCGTCGATACCATCACCGGCTGGGAGGGCGGCTCCACGATCCTCGAGCCGGGAGCCTTCGCGGTGCTCCTCGATCCCGACTACCCCGGGGATACCTACACGATCCCGGAGAGCGCGCTCCTCCTCGGCATCACCGGGACCTCCACCCTGGGCAACGGCCTGGCGACCAACGACCCCATCGCGGTGCTGACGCCGGACGGCCTCTCGGTGATCGATACGTTCACCCATACCTTCGATCCCGGCAATGGCATCAGCGTCGAGAAGGTGGCGGCCCACATCGCCGACGTCTCGTCGAACTGGGAGGCCTCCCCCTGTGGCTCGAGCCCGGGGGCGATCAACTGCATCACCGCCGGTGGTGAGGAGCCCGTTGAGGGCTTCACCATCGCGATCATGGAGGTGATGGCCAATCCCCTCGACGAGGACAAGGACGAGTACGTCGAGCTCTTCAACTACGGCCTCGAGCCCGTGGACATCGACGGCTTCCGCATCTCCGATGGGGACAAGGAGGAGAAGATCCACGCGGTCGCCGAGGACGGCGACACCGTCGTGCAGCCCGGCGGCTACGCGCTGGTCATGGACGGCGAGTACGCCGGCGCCTACGACATCCCCGAGGGCACGATCCTCATGCGGACGGCCGATACCACCATCGGCAAGGGCCTCAGCACCAATGATCCCGTGTCGCTCCGAGCGCCCACCGGGGCCAAGAAGCTCGACACCTACTTCTTCCCCTTCAACCCGGGCAATGGGGTGAGCGCGGAGAAGATCGACATCCTCATCGGGGACGTGGCCCAGAACTGGATCGCCTCGCCGTGCAAGGCCTCCCCCGGGGCCAACAACTGCGCTGCCACCACGGGCGGGGCCAGCGAGGCCCAGGTCTCCCCCTTCTCGGTGGTCGTCAGCGAGGTGATGGCCAACCCCCTCGAGGAGAGCACGGGCGAGTACGTCGAGCTGTTCAACGCCAGCCCCGTCGGTGTGGACCTCGCCGGCTGGGTGCTCAGCGATGGCGACGCGAACGACACGATCATCGAGTACAAGGGCGGTGGCACCGTCCTCGAGCCGGGCCACTTCGCGATCATCGTCGATCCCCAGTGGCAGGACGCGGAGGCGCCCTACGATGTGGATGCGGAGGCGCTGATCCTGACCATCGACAGTACGACCCTCGGCAATGGCATCACCAACAGCGATCCGGTGACGCTCTACGAGGCCGATGCCCTGACCATCGTCGATACCTTCTCGTTCCCCTTCAACGCCGGCAACGGCCACTCGGTGGAGAAGGTCTCCCTGACCGGAGGGGATCTGGCGGAGAACTGGGTCACCAGCCCCTGCCTGGTGGAGCTCGGCGACGCGGCCGATGGCTCGAGCCCTGGCGGCCGCAACTGCGCCGACCCCTACGGGGACCTCAACGGGACCGCTGCCATGGGCCAACCATGCCCCTCCGGCGGCTCCGACTGCCTGAGCGGCCTCTGCGCCTACCACCTCATCACCGGCGAGAGCTTCTGCACCGCCGACTGCTCCCAGGATGCGAGCGACTGCCCGAGCGGCTTTAGCTGCGACACCGTCGTGGACGAGAACTACACGGACATCTGCGTGCCCCTCGACGGCGACGGGCTGCCGGACGTGCGCATCAACGAGATCCTCTACGATGGCCCGAGCGGCGACTCCGACGACGTCTTCATCGAGCTGAGCGGCACGCCCGAGGCGATCCTCGACGGCATGCAGCTCGTGGCGATCAATGGCAACGGCGGCAAGGAGTACAAGGCGATCAAGCTCACCGGCCAGGTGGGCGCCGACGGCCTCTTCGTCATCGCGCACGAGGACGCGAACCCCGACCTCCTCGCCCTCGCCGATCAGCTCTCCACCAGCGCCGACCTGCAGAACGGGCCCGATAGCGTGCAGCTCCGGAAGGGCATCACGGTGATCGACGCCGTGGCGTACGGCGAGTTCGACCTCGAGGGCGGGGACGTCTTCGCCGGCGAGGGCACCGCCGCACCGGGGACCGCCACCAACGCCGGGGAGTCCATCGGGCGTGTGGACGATGGCATCGACGAGGACGACAACAGCCTCGACTTCATGGTCTACGCCACGCCCACGCCGGGAGCGCCGAACAACCCCGGGATCTAGATGTCCTCGGCGAAGAAGACGAACCGCGCTCGCCGGCCGGCGATACCGGCCCGTCTTCTTCGCCTCGTACATCTCGGAGGCTGTAATTGCTTCGCCGGCGTCTCGACGCCCCAATGCGGTACAGCCTCCTGGCAGGTTCCGGGGAGACGCGATCCGAGCGGCCGGCCACGAGGCATCGCCATGCGGATCGGGCGTACAGCGGCTCTGCATCGGCATTACCACAACAGGAGAGACGTAGAAAACCGCACAGTCGATCCGGTCCACTTCTGTGTGTTTTTCCCCATCGCTGGCTACGGAGATCCCGCAGGATGGGCGCAACCATAGTGATTCCCGCTGGCTGGCCGGGGGCGCCGCTCGAAACACGCTTCTTGCATGGGCCGAGTCCCATGCGACCGCGCTCTGCGCGGAAGGGAGGTTTCCGATGCGTGCTTCGAAGATCCTGGCGCTCCTCACGGCGTTGTCTCTTGGACTGGCGGGTGGGCTAGCGGCCTGCGACGATGGCGGCTCTGGGGCTGAGGGCCCACAGGGTGAGCAGGGCGACCAGGGTGATCCTGGCGACAAGGGTCCTGACGGCGACAAGGGACCGGACGGCGACAAGGGGTCGGACGGCGACAAGGGAACCGAGGGCGACAAGGGAGCCGAGGGCGACAAGGGAGCCGAGGGCGACAAGGGAGCCGAAGGCGACAAGGGCCCTCCAGGTGGAACCTTCGTACCTCCGAACTACATCGGCTCCGAGCTCTGCGGGAGCTGCCACGCCTCGCACTATGATGAGTTCCTGCTCTCCGGCCATCCCTACAAGCTGACCAAGGTCGAGGGCGGCGAGGCCCCCGGTCGACCCTGGGATGACATCACAGGTGGCGTACCGGATCCGCCGCTCGGCCTGACCTGGGACGACATCAGCTACGTGATCGGTGGCTTCGCCTGGAAGGCCCGCTACGTGGGCGCAGACGGATACATCGTGACCGGCGAGGAGGGGGACACCACGCAGTACAACTTCGCGAACCCCATCGTCGGTAAGGACTCCGGCTGGGTGGCGTACCACGTCGGGGAGCAGAAGCCCTACACCTGCGGAACCTGCCACACGACGGGCTGGATCCCCTGCGACGTGGGCGATGACTCCTGCGAGCACCAGGACGGCCTCGAGGGCATGGCGGGGAGCTTCTTCAAGGGTGGTGTGCAGTGTGAGGGCTGCCACGGGCCCGGCAGCCAGCACGCCGACTACCCCTACCTTGTCTCCATCGACAAGGACGGCTCCCCGGAGCTCTGCGGCAACTGCCATATCCGGAACGCGGTCGAGCAGGTCGATGCGAAGGGCGGCTTCATCAAGCACCACGAGCAGTACGAGGAGCTCTTCAGCGGCAAGAAGCACAGCATGCGCTGCGTGGACTGCCACGATCCGCACCAGTCCGTGAAGTACATGCACGAAGAGATCAACCCCAACAAGGGCATGCGCGTGGACTGTGTCACCTGCCACATCGGCTACGACGAGGCGCAAAAGAGCACCTCGATGGCCGCCGGCATCATGTGCATCGACTGCCACATGCCGCGCATGGTCAAGTCCGCGTGGGGTGATGCGGAGAAGTTCACCGGCGACATCCGGACCCACTTCTTCGCTATCGATCCTGATCCGGAGACCGAGCAGTTCACCGAGGACGGCAAGTTCTCGCTGCCCTACATCACGCTCGATTGGGCGTGCAAGAACTGCCACGGACCGGCCGGCACGGCCAACGAGTACGACGATCCCACACTCGGCACGATGGCCGAGGGCTACCACTCCGACGCGAACTGAGCGCCGGCCCCCCCCCTTGCCGCAGGCCACGGGACCGGCCTCCGGCAGGGGGGACCTCCTACGACCTCCGATGACCTCCCCGCGGACAGGCGGGCTGCGAATGCGGCCCGCCTGTCCGTGCGCGTGGGACGGGACTCCGGTCTTCAGGGCCGTCCAGGGATCAGCCCGCTCGCGAGACACAGCCTCAGCGAGCACGCGGTTGCCTCGATACGGTGTGCTCGCTTAGGTTGCACGTCGCCCGGCGCACGCATCGCGCCTCTGAGCCGCCCCCCTGGAGGACCCACCATGTCCCTGCGTACGCTGGCCGTCGCGCTCTCGAGCGCTGCTCTCGTCTTCTCCCTCGGCGCCTGCGACGATGGTCCCGGCGCGACATCCGCGACCGTGCCTGGCGGCTCGGTCGGAAGCGGTGGAGCCGAAGGCGAGGCCGGCGGTGAGGGCGGCGGTGGCGTCGAGGACGGCGCCGACGTGAAGGATCCCGGCAGCGCCGGCGGCGCGGACGAGAGCGATGGCGGCTCCGCCGGCACGACCGACCCGGGGGGCAACGGCGAGACCGATCCCGAAGGGGAGCCCGACGGCACCGGCGGGGAGCCGGATCCCACCGGCGAGCCGGACGCTGGTCCCGAGGGCCAGCCGGACACGGATCCCGAGCCGGAAGGCGGCGGCGATCCCTGCGATCCCAATCCGTGCACCACCCCACCCGCCGATACCTGCATCGACGGCGAGGTGGTCACCTACGCAGCCGACGGCGCCTGCGCGGACTCCGGCGGCGCCGCAGCCTGCACGTACGAAGGCAGCGCCTCGGCGTGCGCGATGGGCCTGAAGTGCTGGCAGGGAGAGTGCATCGAGGGCGGCGGCGAGATCGGCGACTACCCGTTCAGCGGCGACGCCTCGGTCATCAACGCGCTGGGCCTGGCCGATACGAGCTGCTGCTTCGACTTCGACGGCGATGGCTCGAACGACAACGGCGTGATGAGCCTGCTCAACAGCTTCTTGCCCCTCATCGGCCAGGACCTCGACGTCCAGGGCATGATCGACGAGGCCATCGAGGGCGGCGACATCAGCATCCTCTTCGAGCAGATCGGCCTCGATGATGCCACCAACGACGCGAGCCTCTCCATCGCGGGCTTCGCCGGCTACGACGAGGACGAGGACTACTCGGACAACCTCGCGGGCACCGGCAGCTTCCTCGTCCAGCCCCTGAGCTTCGATCCCGTCAGCGGCCAGCCCCTCATCCACTTCGCCGAGGCGGCCATCGCGGGCGGCGTGCTCGAGGCCGGCCCGGGCGACTTCGCGATCGCCACCGAGCTCCAGGGCCAGCCGATCAACGTGGTGGTGAAGAACACCATGATGGAGGCCGACAGCAGCGAGGGCACCAGCGGCTCGGGCCTCGACCTCGACGACGGCATCATGGGCGGCGTCATCCCGATGGCGCAGATCGTGGACCTCGGCAACGACTTCCTTGGCAACTGCACTTGCTTCGGCACCGGGGGCGCGGACGTCTTCCAGCTCGCGGGCGAGGACAGCCTCAAGTGCACCAGCTCCTTCCAGACCTCGAGCCCGAGCTGCATCGACGGGGTCGACGAGTCGGCCTGTGTGACCCTCGCCGAGTACAAGGGCCTCCTCTGCAGCATCGGCGTCGGACTCATCAAGCCCGACATCGACACCGACCTCAGCGGGAAGCCCGACGCCTTCTCCATCGGCCTCACCTTCGCCGCCGTCTCCGCGGAGGTCGTGGGCGTCGGCGACGATGTGTCTGGAGGCTGCGATTCGGGAGGCTGTGTGGGCGGCGGCGGAGATCCCCTCAACACGGCCGTGCACCTCGGCCTCTTCGGCCTGCTCATGGCCTGGGCCCTGCGGCGCCGTAGCTCGTAGACCCTCCCTCCGCTCCCCGGCTCCTCCGGCTCCCCTCCCTACTGCTGCCGAAGCATCCGACGCGCCGCCTCCGCGGCGTCTGGATCCTGGAGCGGCGAGCTATGGGCCAGGCAGAGCGCCAGGGGCCCCGAGGTGATCGTGGGGCCGGCGCACTGCACGGGGGGCGGCTCAGCCCGAGGGCGCACCAGGAGCTCGATCAGGCTGGGGCGCTGGGAGTCCTCGTCCGAGACCTCGTGGCGAGCGAGATAGAGCGAGTAGCGTCCGCCGGAGGGGGCCGTGACGTCCCGCACCGTGTAGGGACCCTCGCTCTGGCCGGCGGTGAAAGGGGACTCCGATGGGGGGGCAGGGCTCCCCAGGCATCGCTCCCAGGGCATCAGCGCGACGAGGGCCGCCGCGACGATCAGCGCGGCGGCCGGTCGAGCCAGCGAGCTCCAACTCGGATCGGACGCCACCGCGAGATCCGGGTCCTCCCCACCGGCCCCAGTGGAGGGTCCTGCCGGGGATCGCGTCGGGTCCTCGCGACGGCGCTCGAGCCGCCGAGCCACCCAGGCGCCCGGCCACCCGAAGATCAGCGCCAGGAGCCCGACGGTCTGGGGCGGGATCGGCGTGACGCTGAAGACCACGAGCTGGAAGATGAAGAAGAAGCCCGCGTACAGGTAGCGGAGCGGTCGCGACACGAGCATCAAGAAGGCCGTCGCCTGCATGAAGAGGGTGATGGCTGGCAGGACGCCGAGACCCGGGACGCTCGTCAGGAAGAGGTCCTGGAGGTGGCGCCGCCAGGAGCTCGGATCGGGATCCCAGTGGATGAGGATCGTGCTGCGCAGGGTGCTGTCGTGGGCCCAGGTCCAGCCGGAGGCCTGGATCTTCGCGAGGGCGGCGATCACGAACGTCGTCGCGAAGACGGCCAGCGCGCTGGACGCCGCGACGCTCTCGCTTCGCCGCGTCTCCCGAGCGAGGCGAGCCCACACCAGGCCGGCGAGCCAGCCGAGCATCACCGCTCCCCCGAAGACCATCAGCCGGCTGGTATTGCTCGTATAGGCCTGGAAGAAGGTCATCAGGAGGCCGGTCGCCGCGAGCGCGAGGCCACCCTCGAGGAGGCGGCCGGGCCGGCGCGCGAAGCGGAAGAGCGCCACCAGGGCCACGAGCAGGACCCCCACCAGGGCCGGCACGGAGCCGAGCACCCGGATCGGGCGGCCGAGCTCCTCGAGGCGGGACGGCCGGTCGAGGATCGAGCTCAGCCCGAAGAGGGTGAGGAAGCAGGCGTCGTACGCGAGGGCGAAAGCCACGCCCAGACGCAGGACGGCGGGCTCCCATGGTCGGTCGGGCTGCAGGCGTAGCGCGCTCATTGCTGGAAGTTCCACATGGAGCGGAGGAAGTCCCGCCGGAGGGTCGCGGGACGGGCCCGACAGCGGGCCAGCACCTGCTCCTCGTCGGGCTCCGTGGAGCCCGACCCGGGCCCCGCTTCGAAGCTCCAGAGCTGCCGGACGATGAGCAGATCACGCTCATCGCCCTGGGGCGTGGACTGCCGCGAGGCGCTGTGATTGTCGACATAGAGCAGCGCGCTGCGCTCGAGGGGGATGAGCTCCCGGAAGCGATCGGCCTCGGCGCTCGTCGGTCGTGGCCAAGGATCGCCCTCGCAGAGGAAGTCCTGGAAGTCGTGCACCTCTGCGAGCTCGTCCCCCTCGCCGACGCGGACCAGGATCCGGCTGGCGGTATCGGAGCGCTCCGCGAACATCTCGAAGCTGCTGAAGGGATAGCGCTCGCCCATCCGGGCGGCGAGGAGCCCGTAGAGCAGGGCGATGAGCAGGGCGCCGACCCAGCGCACCCTTGCGGCGCCTCCCGTGGGGCCCAGGGAGCGCTCGCTCACCGCAAGCTGCCTGTCACACACGCTCCCCGGATCCAGGACCACTCCCCTCTCAGCGTCGCCGCAGGCCCGCCGAGCGTCAAGGGAGCCCCCCTGCGGCGCGCCGGCGTGACGAGCGTCGCGGTTGACACACGCTCGAGCGGGGTGCCAGAACGGAGCCATGGGGAGCTCGGACCTCGGCACCTCGCTCGGCACGGCCAGGGGGTGGATGGCGTGAAGGTCGATCCCAACCGCGCGGGCCACGATCCCCTCCTGGAGCCCATCGCACAGGCCGCCCAGGGTCTGCTCGAGGCGGCGGGCGCGCTGCCTGTGGGGTGGTCGATCCGCTCGGTCGCCCGCTTGAGCGAGCAATCCGTGCAGCTCGATCTGGGCGTCGATGGCCTGCTCGGCGTCTACGCGCGCATCGAGTGGGCCGAGCCCTCCTCGCCGGACTACAAGGCCTACCGAGTCGGGCCCCGATTCGCCGCGAGCTATCGCAACCCCGTCGCCGACCCCGAGGCCGGCGCCCCGGGGGCCGACACCTGCCGCGCCGTCGCGCTCCAGACCTGTGAGGTGCTGGCGGCGCCCGAGGAGGGCGTGAGCCTCGTCGACTCCACGACCCAGGCCCTCGCCCCCTCGAGCGGCCCCGGCGAGGTACCCGATCGTCCCGCGGAGCCGCCGGCCTCCCTCGACGAGGTGATCCCGCGCCTTCGCACCACGCTGCCGGTGGGCGCCGAGCTCGTCGAGGGCTGGCACGTGGCCGCCTACCAGGAACCCGACGGGGCCGAAGAGCTCCACGTCGCGCTTGTCCACGAGCACGTACCTATGCGGCTGCGGATCGTCCTGGTCCCCCGACAGGAGGGGCGCTGGGGGCTGCCCGAGGCCGCGGGCCTCCACCTCCTCCACAGCACCCGCTTCGGGCTCACCGTGCCCGAGAGCGTCATGCACCACTACGGCACCTCGATCAGCGCGCTCCAGCATGTGCTCCGGGGCCTCGACAGCGCGACGCCGGTGCCGGTGGATCGCTCCCGGCGCCCGCCCACGCGCCCTCCGAGCGAGGAGGCCGCCGAGGTGGTGGCACGCACCTGCGCGACCGAGCCTTGGGCGCTGATGTACCACGACCGCCTACGGGAGGCGGTCCTGGCCATCCACCCTACGGCGAGCTGGGAGCTCTGGGGGGTCGCGGCCGCGCTCGAGGAGGGGGCGGCCTTCGAGTTCGCAGGCCGGCCGGGGGTGCCCCTCGCTCCCGGGGTGGCCACCGAGCTGGCGCACGTGCTCATGCAGCGGGTCTTCATGAGCGCGGAGCTGGCCGCGATGACGGTCCAGGTCCTCTGCGCGGCCTTCGAGTGCCCGCTCGTCACCGATCAAGAGGGGCCCTGGCCGCCCTGCGAGGAGCCGCTCCCGCCCTCCTCGCCCCTCTCGCCTCCGACCCTCTCGGGCCCGGCCTTGCCGCGGGGCGACGAGGTCGGCGGCAGCACGATGATCCGGGTCCCGGCGGGGGTCTACACCGTCGGGGATCCCGACCTGCCGATCCACCCGAGGAGTCTGCTCGCACGCCGTGGCATCGCGACCCCCGCGCCGCGTCGACCGGTGCGCCTCACTCGGCCCTTCGCTATCGGTGCGGTGCCCGTCACCCACGCCTTGTGGCAGGAGGTCCTCGGCGAGACGACCCCCGACGCCACCCTGGGGCGCTTGGAGCACCCCGCGGACGGCCTCGACTTCCGCTCGGCGGTGGTGTTCTGCAACGCGGCCTCGCGTCTGGCGGGGCTGCCGGAGGTCTACGGGATCGACGGCCCCCGCGTGCGCTGGATCGACCCAGCCCTGCCCGGCTACCGCCTGCCCACTGCGGCGGAGTGGGAGGTGGCGGCGCGTGCCGGCTCAGCGGAGCGATTCGGGCTCGGCGAGGTGCTGACCAGCGAGCTCGCCAACTTCGACGATCAAGCCCGTCCCGGCGGGGTCTACCTGGGCTCCACCACCCCCGTCGGCCGCTACCCGGCCAATGAGTGGGGCCTGTACGACGTGCACGGGAACGTCTGGGAGTGGTGCTGGGACTGGTGTGCGCCCCTCGCGGCAGAGGCGCCGCTCGCCGTCGATCCCCGCGGTCCGGAGGAGGGCGAGCTGAGGCTCGTGAAGGGAGGCGCTTGGACCGCGTGGCGGGACTGGCAGTGCTCGCCCGCCCTTCGGGTCGGCTTCCGCCCCGATATGACCGGCTTCGACTGCGGCCTTCGGCTCGCGCGGACGGTGGACGAGGGCTGAGGGGGGGGAGCTCAGCCTCCCTGAGGGGCCCCTGAGGGACAGGGCAGCCTCGGTGAGACCTCCAGCGCGTCACGAACCCAGCGCTGCTGTGGAATGTCGCGCTGCTCGCTAGCGATGAAGCGGTACCGCCAGGTCGTCCAGCGGATCGCTCGCACCGAGGCGGGCGGCGGCTCCTCGAGGAGGGAGGCCGCCGCCTCCGGCCGCTCGCAGACCAGGCCCGCGAGGCGCCAGGCGCTGATGGCGGCGAACTGCCAGGGTTCGTCGAAGCGCTCGGGGAGCGCCCTGAAGCGCGGGGGGGTGGGGGGCCGGACGAGGCTGCCGAACCAGTGGAGGGTAGCGAGCGGGTGCGATCCCGGAAAGGGGCCACGCCCGGCGATTCGGGGCTCGAGTCCTCCCAGAG
>CAZEHU010000022.1:0-12856 GCA_964511605.1 uncultured Myxococcales bacterium | reverse complement strand
GCCCTATGCTGGCGCGGCCCCCGCCCCCGCGAGGAGCCTCCCATGCCCGGACGCCCCCCGCCCCCCGAGGATCTGGAGTCCCTCCGCGCCCAGCTCCTGGACGTGGACGAGGAGCTCCTCGCCCTCGCCGCGCGCCGCCAGGCCCTGGTGCGCGGCATCGGGGAGGCCAAGGCGCGGGGCGGCCGGCCGCTATTCGATCGCGGCCGAGAGCGCCACGTCCACCGCCGCGCCGCCTTCCAGGCCCGGCGCCTCGGCATCGATCCCCTGCTCGCCCACGAGCTGATGGCCGCCCTCATCGAGGCCTCCCACCGGGAACAGGAGCGGGAGCTGCCCGCTACCCGCGCGCCGATCTCGAGGCGCTTCCTCCTCCTCGGAGGGGCCGGGCGCATGGGACGACTGCTCGCCCGCGAGCTCGGGGCCCGCGGACATGAGATCAGCGTGCAGGAGCCTGGCGACGGTCAGGATCGACGGGCCCTGATGGAGGCCGCCGAGATCATCATGGTGTGTGTGCCGATGGAGGTGGCCGCAGGCGTGATCCGCGAGATCCTCCCCGACGTGCCCGATGGGGCGCTCCTCTGCGATATCAACTCGCTGAAGGCAGAGGTCTGCGCCGCGATGGCCAGCGCGGGTCAGGACGCCCCCTTCGAGGCCCTCGGCCTGCACCCGATGTTCGGCCCCACCGTCTCGGCCTTTCGGCGCCAGAAGGTGGTGGTCTGCGACGTCCGCCGCGGCCCCCTCGGCGACTGGCTCGTCGGGGAGCTCGGCCAGCTCGGGGTGGAGATCGTCGAGACCGATCCCCAGACCCACGACCGCATGATGGCGGTGGTCCAGGTGATGGTGCACTTCGCCACCCTGGTCATGGGGGAGGCCCTCCGCCGCTCGGGCACCTCCATCGAAGAGAGCCTCCGCTTCACGAGCCCCATCTATCGGCTGGAGCTCGCCTTCACGAGCCGCCTCTTCGCTCAGGATCCGGCGCTCTACGCCGCCATCGAGACCGCCAACCCCCACGGCGCCGAGGTCCGCGCCCACTTCCTCGAGGCCGCGCGACACGTCGCGGCCGTGGCCGATGGCGGGGATCTCGAGGGTTTCACCGAGACCTTCGAGGCGGTCTCGGACTACTTCCAGGGCTTCACCCGGGAGGCGATGCGGCTGTCGGACTTCATCATCGATACCCTCGTCGCCCAGCCCTGATCCTCATGGAACGCTACGTCCGCTTCGTCCTCCGCCACCGCGCCCTCGTCCTGGGGATCGTGGGGGCCATCACGGTGGCCGCGCTCTCGCTCGTGGCGGTCCGCGCCTCCATCGGGACCAACCTGGGGAAGCTCTTCCTCGGCGACTCACCGGACTACTACGAGTACCTCGACCGAATCCGGGACTACGCCACCGACGAGGTGATCGTGGTGGCGGTGGAGGGTGCCGACCCCCTCGCCGACAGCACCCTCGACCGCTTGGAGGCCGCTCAGGAGGTGATCCTCGCGGTGGCTGACGTCGGCGAGATGCACTCGGTGCTGGACGCCCAGCGCCTCGAAGCGGCCGCGGGCTCTCTGAGGATCACGGGCTTCGGGGCGGACGCGCGCGGGCAACCCGCCGAGGGACGTGCCGAGCTCCTCGCGGAGCTGCTCGACGACCCCCTCAGCGCCGGCCTGATGGTGGGCCACACGGGCCAGCACGTGACGGTCTTCGTCGATCTGGTGCCCGACGTGGACCGCCCCGCGGAGAACGGCCCCCAGCGTGTGATCGATGTCCAGGAGGCCCTGGTCGCGGCGGGCTTCCCACGGGAGCGCCTGCACAAGGTGGGGCTCCTGGTGGTGCTCGCCGAGTCGGTGGGCCAGAGCCGCTATACCATCATGACCATCTTCCCGTGGGTCTGCCTGGTGCTCCTGCTCGCGGTGTGGCTGCTCTTCCACCGCCTCTGGCCGGTAGCGCTGTCGATGGGGGTGAGCCTGGTGGGGGTCGCGTGGACGATGGGCTTCGCGATCCTCCTCGACCCTCAGATCTCGATCCTCCTGGCGATGGTCCCGGCCGTGACGGTGATCGTCGGCTTCTCGGATGTGATCCACCTCTGCTCGGCCTACCTCCTCGAGCTCAGCGAGGGCCTCGAGCGAGAGGACGCCATCCGCGTCTCCGCCACCGACGTAGGCCGCGCGTGCGTCTACACCTCGATGACCACCTTCGTCGGCTTCGTCGGCATGTCCTTCGTGCCCACGCCGGCCTTCCGCCAGCTCGGCATCGTCCTCGGCTTCGGGGTCGGGTGCGCCCTCCTCCTGGCGGTCACCCTGGTGCCGATCGCCTTCAGCATGATGCCGACACCCAAGCCTTGGCGCGTCGGGGCCACCAGCCGGGTGCAGGGGGTGCTGGACGCGGCCCTCGGGGGCATCTCGGCCGTCGCGACCACACGTCCCTGGGCGGTCATCGCTGGTTTCGCCGTGGTCCTGGTCGCCGCCGGGATCGGGCTCTGGGACATGAACGTGGAGACCCGCTTCGAGGATCGCTTCGACGAGGACCACCCGATCCAGGTGGACGATCGCTGGTTCCGCGAGCACTTCGCCCCGACCAATGTGGTGCACGTCTTCGTCGAAGCGCCGGCGCCGGGCGGCCTCACGGATCCGGCGCTCTTCGAGCGCCTGGTGCGCCTGCGCTCCGCCATGGAGGCGGATCCCGAGGTGGCGGAGAGCCAATCCCTCGTCGACCTCGTCGAGCGCATCCACGAGGCCCTGAACGCGGGCGATCCCCGAGCGGGCGCCTGGCCGGACAGCAAGGAGGCCCTGGCCCAATACCTCCTCCTCTTCGAGATGAGCGGGGGCGAGGGCCTCGGCCGCGTGGTCGACTTCGAGCGCCAGACCGCCCTCTTCTCCGTCCAGGTCAACGAGAGCGGCATGCGGGGCGCGTGGGAGGCCGGCGAGCGGCTGCAGGTCATCGCCGACCGCGAGCTCGGGGGGGCCGCGCGGGCCGAGGTCAGCGGCATCCGCTACCTCTTCGGGGGGTGGCTGGACGAGATCCTCTGGGGCCAGGGCAAGGGGCTGATCTTCACCTTCGTGATCATCAGCCTGATGATGATGTGGGGTCTCGGCTCCGCCCGCCTGGGGATCTGGTCGATGCTCCCCAACGCGCTGCCACTCCTGGTGTTGGGCGGGACCCTCGGGCTCGTCTACGAGAACGTCGACTCCGATACCCTCGCCCTGGCGATGCTGGCGATCGGCATCGGGGTGGACGACACCATCCACTTCCTCATGCGCTTCCGCATCGAGTCGGAGCGCTGCGACGATCGGGCCGAGGCGCTCGAGCGCACCTTCGACTTCGCCGGCCGCGCCATCGTGATGACGACGGTGACCCTCGCAGCGGGCTTCGCGCCCTTCGCCCTGTCGAGCTACTACTCCACGTGGATCCTCGGGACCTTCCTGCCGATGACCCTGGCGGTGGCGCTCCTCGCGGATCTGCTGCTGGTGCCGGCCCTCGCTCAGGTCGGACCTCTGGCTTTCGGACCGAGGGGCCAGTAGATGTGCGAGGCGAAGAAGACGGGCCGGTATCGCCGCCCGGCGAGTGCGTCGAGGTCGCCGTGGACTGGGCTCCGATGTGCTGGTTGCACTTGGAGTCCAGGCCGCGGCGAGATCGGCGTGCTCGCCAGGCGAGAGCGGTTCGTTTTCTTCGCCGAGGACATGTAGGGTCCCGGTCCATGGTGTCGACCCGGGAATTCAAGGACGCCCTGGCCTCCTGGGCCACGGGCGTGACGGTGGTGACCACCGAGTCCGAGGGGCTGCTCTACGGGCTGACGGTCTCGAGCTTCTCGAGCCTCAGCCTCGAGCCGCCGCTGGTGCTGGTCTGCCTCAGCCATCGCAACCGCCTGGTGGACATGATTCGCACCTCCGGCCGCTTCGCCGTCAGCATCCTCGGCCGCGAGCAGGAGGAGGCAAGCGACTACTTCGCCACCCCGGGGCGCGAGCCTACGCCCGGCTTCGTGAAGATCCCGGGCGCCTGGACCCCCGATCGCCTGCCGATCGTGGAGGACGCCATCGGGTGGGTCGCCTGTGAGGTCCACGAGCTCAGCGAGCAGGGGGACCACACCATCGTGGTGGGCCGGGTCACCGCCGCGGCGGCGGATCCAGAGGGCCGACCCCTGCTATACCACCGGCGCGCGTACCACGGGCTGGGCGAGTGAAGGTCGGAGGGCGAGCCCTCGCGGCGCCCCTCTTCGTCGCGCTGGTCGCCCTGGCCTGGGGCTGCTCCGCGGACGTGGGCGGCGGTCCGACCGTGCTCGGTCCCGCACGCGGCGGCACCGGAGGCGTCGCGGGATCCGGCAGCGCCGATGGCAGCGCGACGGGGGCGGACGTAGCCTCCCGGGGGGCGGACGGCATCGCGACCCCCGAGGCCGACGGCTCGCCTGGAGCGGAGCCGACCGGGGACACACCACGCGCGCTAGAGCCGGAGCCCACAGCGGACGCACAGAGCGAGCCGCAGCCCGACCTCCTACCCGCGCCCGACGCACCCGAGCCCGACGCACCCGAGCCCAACGCACCCGAGCCCGACGCACCCGGGCCCGACGCGCCCGACGCGCCCGACGCACCCGACGGTGGCCCGGAGGGCGGTGACGGAGATCCGGACTGCATCGTGGACAGCGACTGCGAGGGCGAGAGCGCCTGCGTGAACATGACCTGTATCGACGAGGAGTGCGTCGCCGCCCTGCTCGCCAACTACTGCCTCATCGACGACGAGTGCTGGGAGTCCGCCGAGTCCCCGGATGACGACCAGTGCCTGGTCTGCGCTCCCCTGCTCGATGCCTACCACTGGATCGACAAGGGCTGTGGCGACGGGAATAGCTGCACGGTCGATAGCTGCGATCCCGACCACGGCTGCGTGCACGTCTCGACAGGGGTCAGCGAGCTCTGCAACGCCAAGGACGACGACTGCGATGGGAAGACCGATGAGGACTTCCCGGTCGGCGAGGCCTGTGACAGCGGGGACGTCGACGAGTGCGCCTACGGCACGTACTGGTGCTCGAACGATGGATCCTCCGTGGTCTGCCCCTCGTCGAGCGAGTCCCCGAAGGACCTCGTCGAGCTCTGCAATGACGTCGACGACGACTGCGACGGCCAGACCGACGAGGACTTCGCGGTCGGAGAGCCCTGCGACGGCCCCGACGCCGACAAGTGCGCGGAAGGATTCACCACTTGCGTCGGGGGCGATATCGTATGCAGCGATGACGCGACGAGCCAGCCCGAGGTCTGCGGCAACCTGAAGGATGACGACTGTGATGGGCTCGCCGACTGCCTCGACAGCCCGTGCAAGGGGGCGGGGAGCTGCGCCAAGACCTGCGCGACCAGCGCGGACTGCGACGACGGCAACCCGTGCTCGACGGACTCCTGTGTCGGGAGCGAGACCAAGAAGTGCAGCCACAGCGCCAAGGGCTGCAGCGACGGCAACCCGTGCACCGCGGACACCTGCTCGCTATCCAGTGGAGCCTGCCAGCACCAGAACCTGGCGGACGGCACCGTGTGCACGGACGGCACGGCCTGCACCGCCGGCGATCAATGCCTCTCGGGGAGCTGCACCTCGGGGGCGCTGAAGACCTCCCCCTCCAGCTCTCCCGGCGTCTTCCCCGGCACGAAGCTGAGCAATATCGACGATGACTGCGGCGACTACGGCTTCGACACCGTCGTGGCGCCCGAGGGCGACCTCCTCTGGTTCTGGGGACATATCGACGACTCCCCGTTCTGCCAGGTGGACCTCGACTTCTCCTACTCCGCCTACGGGCCGGAGCCGTGGGCCACCGAGGTCTGCCTCTACTTCAGTTGCGACAACCCCTCGAACTGCAGCCCCACCTGCGACGCGGGGAGCTCGGGCTATAGCTCCACGGTCGGCGCGAGCGGCTGCTGCAAGACCGCCTCCTCCGGGCACGTCACCATCGAAACCGGGGGTGACTTCTTCAGCTCCCAGGCCGGCACCTTCTACCTCTCGGTGCAGAGCCCCTCGGCCCCGGCCTGCCTGGACTTCGACATCACGCCATGAGCGTTCATGTCCCCCGCTCGTGGCGGACCGGCATCGACCCTCCTGGGCTGCCGGGACCGAAGACCCCGCGAAGCCAGCCACCGATCAGGCCCATGAGCTGCTCGCGGTCCGAGCTGAGCGTATACGTGTGGTCGGACTCCTCGAGGTAGTGGACCTCGACGAGGTCACGCGGCTCGAGGCTCCGGAAGGTCTCCCAGAACTGCCGCGGGCCGTTGTAGTAGCCATCGCTGAAGCCGCCGGTGTGGACCACCAGGAGGCGGGTGCCCCGGTCGAGGAGCTGCTGGAGCTCCGCCGAGCAAGTCCGGCGCGGGGGGAAGCTGCGCTCGAAGGTCTCGGTCGTCGGCTCGGAGCCCGACCCGGACGTCGGCGCGCCCGTGGGATCCCTGGTCGCGCGGAGGCGGCGTGTGGCGGCCTCGACGAGCCAGCCCATCCCGCCCTCCTCGAGGCGCCCTCGGGCGTGGCGGAGGTAGAAGCCCAGGGTCCGATAGCCGATGCCGTCCAGGGAGACGACGCCCCGGACCCGCGGATCGGCCACCGCAACAGGGTGCGCCTGGTCGGCCCCGGAGCAGAGGCCGACCAGCACCACGCCCGTGGCCTCGAAGGTCTCGGTCACGAAGTCGATCGCCTCGCGGATGTCCTCGGCCGCACGCTCGTCCTCCGAGCGCCCATCTCCCGGCCGTGTGGCGCTATCGCCCAGGCCCGTCAGGTCGAAGCGGAAGCAGCAGAAGCCTAGGTCCGCCAGGCGACGTGCGAGGTCCACCCAGAGCCGGTTCGGGCCGATCCGGTGGAGCAGGCCCGCGTTCCAAAACAACACCACGGGGCGCCCCGCGAGGACCTCGGGCTCCACTCCCACGGGCTCCGTCAGGAGTCCGACCATCTGGACGCCAGCTCCCGCCCCCTGCCCCTCGTGCGCGAGCCCCTCGGCCGGCGAACCCCCGGAGGGGTGCGGGAATAGGTGGACGGTCTCCTTCATGAGCTCCCCTCGCGGCCCAGCTCCTCGGCGATTCCGCGGACGATCTCCGGCGCCAGGAGCGCCTCTTCGAGGCCCGCCAGGGACGTCCACCCGCAGCGATCCGGGAGGCGGCGCTCCCGCAGCTCCGGGCACGAAGAGGCCCACGCGCTGCACGTGGGATCCGCATCCGCGGAGAGCAGCACCGAGAGCTCCCGCGCGCCACCTCCCGGTCCCCCAGCCCGAAGGTCGAGCGCTGCCAGGTCGAGGCCCCGAAGCTCCGCCTGGAGGGCTGAGCTCGATGGATGTCCGAGGAGCTCGCCCCCTCCCTCCCCGCGACGGGGTCGCCGATAGCGGGAGCGGTCCTCGAGCGAAGCCTGCTGCAGGGCCTCCAGCTCCTCGACGTACTGGTCGCCGCGGACCACCGGGTCCCAGAGGACGAGGGGGCTCAGGGCCCCGCCCGAGGTCGCCGCCAGGGTCGCTCCGAGGCGCGCGCCGACCCCCGCCACCCGCTCCACGCCCGCCATCCGGCGGAGCTGCCCGGCGGCCAGGCGAACATCGGCCTGCCAGCGTGCAAGGGTCGCCTGCTCGCCGGAGCCCGAGGAGTCGCCGGTCCCGAACCAGTCGAAGCGCAAGACCGCCCAGCCCTCCCGCGCGAGCCGTGCGGCGAGCTGCCTGAAGGCCCAGTGCGCACGGGTGTAGTCCTTGCCGATGGGCTGGCAGAGCAGCACAGCGCCACGTGGGAGACCCCCTGCGGGCGGGCTGTACATGGCGAACAGGCGCCCGCCGTCCCCGTCGGATAGGAGGTGCGGGACCGAGCCCGCCACCCGGGCCTCGGGGCCCGCCGCGCTCGCGCCCCCAGGCTGGATCGTGGCCGCGAGCTGCTCCAGCGTATTGAGCAGGAGGTCGCGCGGCCGCACCGTAGCTCCGAGTGCCTCCTCGATCTGGACGGCCACCCGTGCCGCGAGCAGCGAGTGCCCCCCGAGCTCGAAGAAGTTGTCCGCGACGCCGACCGGGTCCGCGCCGAGCCGGCTCACGCCCAGGGCCTCCGCCCAGAGCGCCGCGAGCCGCCGCTCCACCACGGTACGAGGACCGATGACCTCTCGCTCGAGCCGCACGGCGCCGAGGTCCGGGCGCGTGGCGAGCGCGATCCGATCCAGCTTCCCGTTGGGGGTCGTCGGCAGCTCGCGGAGCTCGACGAACCGGCTGGGGACCATGATCTCCGGCAGACGCCGGGCGAGGTGGGCTCGCAGGGCCTCTGGGCTCGAATCCTCCCCGCTCGAGGGCCCGTCGCCCCGTGCCCAGAAGGCGACGAGGCGGCGATCGCCGGGGCTATCCTCTCGCACCACGACGGCCCGTGCACCAACGGCGGGATGGGAAGCGAGCACGGCCTCGATCTCCTGGAGCTCGATGCGATGCCCCCGGAGCTTCACCTGGAAGTCCAGCCGCCCCAGGTACGCGAGCTGCCCGTCCGGGCGCCAAGCCACCCGATCTCCCGTCCGGTACAGTCGCCCAGGCCCCAGGTCCGGGTGCTCCACGAAGCGCTCGCGGGTCAGCTCCTCGCGCTCGTGGTACCCGAGGGCCACCCCATCCCCGCCGATCCAGAGCTCGCCCGGGCTCCCCACGGGGGCCGGCCCTCCGGCAGGATCGACCACGTAGACCTGGGTATTGCCGATCGGCCGTCCGATGGGGACCGGTGCCCCGGGGTCCGGGGTGCTCAGGTGCACGCAGGTGGACCAGATCGTCGTCTCGGTGGGACCGTAGAGGTTCCAGACGCCGCCGCAGCGCTCGATCAGGGCCTCGGCGAGGTCGCGCGGCAGCGCCTCGCCACCCGCAAGGACCCGGAGCCCCGGCTGCCCTGCCCAGCCGGACTCGACGAGGAGCTGCCACGTCGAGGGCGTGGCCTGCACCATGGTCGCCCCGGTCCTCTTCAGCTCCGCCGCCAGCAGGCGCCCGTCGGAGCGAGAGGCCTCGGAGGCGAGGGCGATCCGGGCCCCCGTGGTCAACGGCAGGAAGAGCTCGAGGCCCGAGATGTCGAAAGAGAGGGTCGTGAGCGCGAGGATCACGTCCTCGGACCGCATCCCCGGCTTGCGCGCCATCGTCGCCAGGAAGTTGCAGATGGCGCGGTGTGGAACCACGACCCCCTTCGGTCGCCCCGTGGACCCCGACGTGTAGATCACATAGGCCGGTGCTTCGGGATCGACCGCCGGGGAGGACCCCTCGGCCCCACCACCGGGGCTGGTGGCCGGCTCCCCGCGCTCCCCCAGCTCGTCGAGGCAGAGCGTCGAGGCGCGCGACTCGGGGAGCGCCCCCTGCCCCGCGCGCGTGGTGAGCACGACGCTGGCCCCGGAGTCCTCCAGGACGAACGCGAGGCGCTCAGCCGGCAGGCTGGGATCGAGGGGCACGTAGGCGGCGCCGGTCTTCAGGACCCCCAGCAGGGCCGAGGGCAGGTGGACCGAGCGACCGAGGCAGACGCCGACCAGGGTCCCCGAGACCACGCCGAGCTCGCGGAGCCGGTGGGCCACGACCTCGGCGTAAGACTCGACCTCCGCGAAGGTCCACGAGCTGTCCGCGGAGCTGATCGCGACCGCCCCGGGCGTCCGAGCGGCCTGGCGCCGCACCAGGTCGTGGAGGGCCGCCGCTCGGTCGTAGGGCTCCTCGGTCGCGTTGGGCTCCACGAGGACCGCGTGCCTCTCATCGTCCGGCAGCAGCGAGAGCGCCCCGATGGTCAGCTCGGGGTGGGCCTCGAGGGAGGAGAGGAGCTCCTCGAGCTCGGCGAGTCGACGCCTCATCGAGAGCTCGTCGAAGAGATCCGTGTTGTAGGTCCACTGGAGCTCGAGGCCACCGTCGCCGAGCTCGCCTGCATTCAGGGACCACTCGAAGGCCTCGAAGCTGCGCGGGGTGGCCCACAGCCGGGTCTCGAGCCCCTGGAGGTGAACGCCGGAGCCCAGGTCCTGGTCGACGTTGAGCAGGAGGGGGGTCAGCGGGACCCGGCTCGGGTCGCGGTCCAGCAGGCCCTCCTCGAGCAGGTGGCCGAAGCCCGCTCGCTGA
The DNA here is from genome assembly GCA_964511605.1 of uncultured Myxococcales bacterium. Taxonomy (GTDB): domain Bacteria; phylum Myxococcota_A; class UBA9042; order PHBI01; family JACKFB01; genus CAZEHU01. Next base: position 2,853 of record CAZEHU010000022.1, on the reverse strand, counting down.
TGCTCGGTGGCCTCGAGGAGCCTCGTCCGGGCACGGTCCAGCAGGCTGAGGAAGGGCTCGTCGGCCTCGACGCGGCAGCGGATCGGCAGGAAGTTCACGCAGTGGCCGACCAGCCGCGGCAGGCCCCGGAGGGCCTGGCCGGCCGAGGGCATGCCGATGACGACGTCCTCGGCGCCGGTGAGCCGGTGGACGAAGGCCGCCCAGGCGGCGAGCAGGACGGCGGCCAGGCTCGCGCCGTGCTGGGCGCCAAGCTCGCGTAGCCGGGAGACCCGCTGCGGGGACAGCCGCGCGTCGACCCGAGCCCCGGCGTAGGTGCGGAGGCGAGGGCGCGCGCGGTCGAGGGGGAGCTCGAGGGGCTCCGGCCGCGTCGAGAAGCGGGCGCGCCAGTACTCCGAAGCAGCCCCCATGGCCTCGCGCTCCGCTGGGCCGGCACCCTGGCAGATCCGAGCGTACTCGCGGAAGGAGGGGGCTGGCTCCAGCGGCGAGCCACCTCCGCTGTACAGCGCCCCGAGCTCCTCGAGGAGCACCGTGATCGACCACCCATCACAGACCCCGTGGTGGGCGGTCATCAGGAGGTGATGGAGATCGCTGCCGAGCCGGAGGAGGGAGGCGCGCAGGAGGGGGCCGGAGGCCAGGTCGAAGGGCGTGGTGGTCTCGGCGCGAGCTCGGCTCTCGGCCTCCGTCCGGCACGCCTCGGCCTCGAGGCCCTCCAGGTCGACGACCTCGAGGTCCAGGGCACACCAGCGGGCGATGTCCAGGTGCTCGCCTCCGGGGCCGAACGAGGTCCGCAGCGCCTCATGGCGAACGAGGAGCCGCCGCAGCGCGCGCTCGAGCCTCGGGACGTCGACCGCGCCACGGAGCTCGAGTACGAACGCCAGGTTGTAAGCGAGGCTGGCGTCTTGGCCGCCCATCTGGACCGCCGCGAGGATCTCCCGCTGGGAGGCCGTGGGGTCGATCCGCGCCGGGGCGGCGCCGAGGAGGGCCTCCAGCTCGGCCCTCGATGCACCGGCCCTCAGGGAGGCCAGCAGGCGTGCGCTCTTGTCGGCGCTGAGGCCGCCGTCGGCTGCCCCCGCCGGCCATGGCTCCTCGGTCTCCTCGTGTCCCCCGGCCTCTTCGTCTTCCTCGGGCTCCTCGGGTTCGACGTCATGGGGGCTCGGCTCCGGGGCCGCCGCACCTGTGGCCAGCACAAGATCGGCGAGGGCTCCCAAGGTGGGGCTGGTCTCGATGAGCTGCCGGTAGGTCACCGGCGCCCCGACACGCTTGGACAGGACCCGCGCCACCTGGGTCAGGAAGAGGGAGTCCAGCCCCATCTGCAGGAAGGTGGCGTCCTCGGACGCGCGGGACAGGTCGAGGCCCGAGCAGTCCTCGAGCACGGCTCGGAGCTCTTCGATCACGCGCTTGCGCGCCCCTCCCTCCCGCCCCTGGGGGCTCCCTTCGCTCTGTCCCGGGTCTCGCGGGTGCTCTGGATGCAGGGGAACCGGAGGACGGGCCGGGGCGGCGGGGCCTTCGCCCGGATCGAGCCAGAAGCGGGTCCTCGCGAAGGGGTAGGTGGGGAGCGGGATCCTCCGGCGCTCCTCGCGCTCGTAGAACGCCTCGAGGTCGAGCGGGCGCCCGGCGAGCCACAGGTGCCCCGCGGCCAGGAGCACGTGCTCCCACTCCTCCTCGGGCCTCGCTCCGAGCGAGGCCACCGCGAGGCGGTCGGGATCTCCTCCTGCCATCGCCTGGGCCATCCGGGCCGCGACGCCCCTGGGGCCGACGTCCAGGAGGAGGGGAGCCGGGGCCTCGTCCCAGACTGTCGCCACCGCCTCGGCGAAGCGGACGGGGGCGCGCATGTGTCGCGTCCAGTGGTCGGGATCGACCGCCTGGTCGTCGCTCAGCCACTGCCCGGTCAGGGCGGACGCCAGGGGGAGGGTCGGGGCGTGCAGCTCGACCTCCCGCCAGGTCTCGGCCAGGGCCTCACCGGCCTCCTCGACGCAGGCCGAGTGGCAGCCCTGGGGGATGCTGAGGGCCCGAGCTCGGATCCCCGCGGCCTCGAGGTCTCGCCGGAGGTCCTCGATGAGGGCCGTCGGGCCTGCCGCCGCGCTGAGGCGGGGGCCGTTGTAGGCGGCAACCTCCACGCCCTCGGGCAGGCGCAGGGCGAGCTCCTGCCCGCTCAGGCCCACCGAGAGCATCGAGCCCGAGCCCAGGGCCTCCATCAGCTCCGCGCGCCGGTAGACGACCTCGAGGGTATGCTCGAGGCTCATCACCCCGGCGACGCAGGCGGCGGCGAGCTCTCCGATGCTGTGGCCGAGCACCAGGTCCGGGACGATGCCCCAGCTCCGCCAGAGCTGGGCCATGGCGTAGCTGGTGGCGACGATCGCGGGCTGCATCCGCGTCGAGGCTGCAAGGCGTGCGGCTGCCTCGGTGGGGTCGGCGCCAGGCGGGGGCATCAGGCTCGCTCGGAGATCCTCCTGGAGGCGCGGCGCGAGGAGCTCTGCGCACCGATCGATGGCCTCGCGGTAGACCGGCTCCCGGCGGTACAGCGAGGCCCCCATTCCGACGTACTGGACGCCCTGCCCCGGGAAGAGGAGAGCGACCCGGGGCGGCTCCTCGGGCGCGCGGCGCCGCGCGCTGCGCCCATCGACATCGATCCAGCGGTGCCGCATGGGGCGCCGGCCCACCTGGAGGGTGTAGGCGGCGTCGGCCAGGGTTCGCTCGTCGGCCCCCTCGAGGTGCGCCTGGAGCTGGGCGACCTGGAGGTCCAGGGCCTCCGGTGTGCGCGCGGAGTGGGTGAGGAGCTGGGCGGGGCGGGAGGGGCCGGACGGGGGCCGGCCGGGGGTCTGCTCGAGGACCACGTGGGCGTTGGTGCCGCCG
>CAZEHU010000021.1:6425-13180 GCA_964511605.1 uncultured Myxococcales bacterium | reverse complement strand
CTCAGGGACAAGGGGAAGGCGATAGGGAAGGGGGGGACCTCGAGGGGCTCGCCGAAGTACCACTGCATGTAGTGATCGTGCTCGAGGTGGAAGTCGATCCAGCGGCTCACCCCCTCCATGGGGTCGTGCCAGAGGGTCGGCCAGAAGCAGAGGCCGATCGCCAGGGCCACGAGGGGCGCGACCAGGAAAGCGCTGGGGATGCGGCGCCAGTGGATGCGGCGCCCCTCGGTCAGCACCCACCAGAACAAGAGGGGGACCCAGAGGAAGAGGGCGTTGTGCTTCACCAGGATCGCGAGGCCCCAGGCCCAGCCGGCGGCCACGGCCCACCGGCGGTCCGACAGGGAGCGCCAGAAGGCGTAGAGCACGAAGAGCTGGGCCGCAGTGATCGGCATGTCGAAGCACGCCTGGTGGGCGTGGAAGAAGTGGCGCGGGACCAGGAGGAAGAGGAGCGCGCCCAGCACCCCCGGCCAGAAGCCCAAGGTGGTGAGGCCGAGCAGGAAGGTGAGGAGGACAGCGAGGGCGCCGGAGGCGTAGCCGACGAGGCGGAGCGCGGTGGCCTCGTCCACGGGGCCGTCGAGGCGTGCCTGGCAGCCCTGGATGGTGGGGATACCGTTGCCGCCGGCGTGACCGCCGATTCCGTTGCCGCCGGCGTGACCGCCGATTCCGTTGCCGCCGGCGTGACCGCCGGGGCCCGCGGAGGCTTGGCAGGCCTCGCGGAGGGCCGCGACGGCCTCTGGCGAGGCCGCCACGGGTTGGGCCTCGTCCGGAGAGCTGCCAGGAGCCAGCAGGGTCAGCCGGGCCTTGCTGCCCTCCCGCGAGTCGACGCGGGCCCAGCCGAGGTGGCGCGCGTCGTCGGTGGGCGCTCGGCCCTGGAGGAGGGGCCCGACGATCTCGACGGGCAAGCCGACCTCGAAGCCGTCGGCGGGCCCCACGCGCCGGACCTCGACGCTGCCGTCCTTCTTCACGCTCAGCGAGCGATCTTTGCGCCCGAGGTGTCGCCACGACGAAGCGAAGGCCGCCTTCACCGCGGGTGGATGCTCGAAGTTCCCCTTCCAGATCGACCGCACGCGCTCGCGGCTGTGGACCTCGCGTACAGCGTCGGTTCCCTCGGCCTCGTCGAGGGCGTGGAACCAACGGGCGTAGCTCGTCCCGTAGCGAAAGTAGAAGGATTCGTCGCGGGTGAAGCCCATATCGCTCGTGACGGCCAGGAGCCCGAACGTGCCCAACGTGAGCACCGCGGCGGTGATCCACAGGAGCGGCTTCGAGGGGGACGAGGGCACGCCCGGGACCTACAACCTCGGGGCGAGGAGCGCCAGGGTCCCGGCCCCATCGACTCCCCCGCGGCGGGTGCTACGATGCCGGCTGGCCCGACGAGGTGGACACCATGAAGACGACCCTGGCGCTCGGACTAGCTGCGGTGCTCCTCGGTGTCGCTTGCGGGGGCGCGACGAAGAGCGCACGGGGGGCGGAGGTCCCGGCAGCCGAGCTGCCCGGCGGTCCGGGCCCCCACGAGCTTCTGCTCTGGTCCCCGGAGGGCGGGCGCTTCGAGCTGCTGCTCGACGAGGAGGGGGCGAGCCTGGACGGGCGTGAGCCCTGGCCCTCCGTGGGGGAGGGCCGGTGGCAGGCCGAGGTGATGTGGCTGGAGTCCCTCGACGAGTGCAGCGACCACCAGGATGCTCTCCAGGCGCTCTTCTCCTTGACCTGGTCCGGGGCGACGGCCTCGTTCGAGCTCCACGAGCAGCTCCTCCTGTGCGACGAGAGCGAGACGAGCAGGGTCCGGAAGTACACGCTCGCGCCGCCTGCCCACGGCCGCATCTGCAAGGGCGGTGATGAGGAGTGGGATCACGAGGATCACCACGACCGGCCGCTCGCCACCGATCACGACTGCGACGGGACGCTTCTCGTGGACGACGGCAGCGGCTACGCCGTCGAGGTGTACTGGAAGGAGGGTGATCGCTGGGAGGGCGAACAGGAGTTCATGAGCCACCCACCCCATACGAGGCGCTACGCGATCCGGTGGACCCCCGGGGAGCAGACGCTCGAGGTGGTGGCATACGACGAGGAGTGGGAGGTCTGGGACGAGCCGAACGACCTCGACTACTGCCTCGACGAGTGCTCCGTGGTGTGCGTCGACGACTGCGTGCGGGAGGAGGAAGGCTGCGATCCGGAGGACCTCGAGCCGGGCGCGGCCGAGGGCGATCCCTGCCTCGATAGCGCCTGCCACGAGAGCTGCCTGGACACCTGCGAGACCGACTGTCGGGCCGAGATCGACGAGATGGAGCTCGATTCTGGGTTGGAAGAGGAGGAGGGGGAGGGGGAGGGGGAGGAGCCCGATCCCGCCACCCTCGTCCCGGGCCGCTACCTCCGCCTGCCGGGGCCGCTCACCGAGGGCGCCGCGCGTGGAGGGTAGCGCCTCGCACATCTAGATCTGCGAAGCTGGTCACGCCCGACGGGAGGGTCGCCTTTTGGTATCCTCGGGCCCCGATGGACAGGTCCGACACCATCCGCTGGCTCGAGTGGAGCGAGGCCCAGGAGCAGGCGCTCCTCGAGGCCGCGGAGGCAATCCTCGTCGACGAGGGATGGGTCACGGCGTCCTGGCTCTACGGCTCCTGGTCGCGCGCCGAGCCCGCCCGCGACATCGACGTGGCCCTGCTCTCGGAGTGGCCGGTCTCGATGGACCACGTCCGCCGGCTTCCCGGTCTGGCCACGCGGATAGAGCAGGAGGCGGGGTTGCCCCCGGACGCCCTCGATCTGCGGGTCCTCAACCGCGCCGATCCGGTCTTCCTCGGCCGCTTCATCGCTGACGCGCGCCCCCTGTACGAGCGTGATCGAGCGACCCGGATCGCCTTCGAGGCCCAGGCCCTGTCCATGTGGCTGGACTACAAGCCGGTGTGGCAGAGGATGCGGGAGTCCGCGCTCGGGACCTGGGCGGATGGGTGAGTCCCACCTTCAGCTCCTCATCGAGCTCCTCGACCTCCTCGAGGGGTACCGCGGGTCGATCACTCGAGCGGACCTGGAGCACGATCGGGAGGCCTGGCTGAAGGTCAAGGGAGGCCTGGAGACCGCCGCCCAGTGCGCGATCGACCTGGCGCTCCTGACGGTGCGAGCCCGAGGCCTCGGGGCGCCGGCTGCCTACCGGGAGACGTTCGCGATCCTCGCCGGCTGCCTACCGGGAGACGTTCGCGATCCTGGCGCGCGCGGGGCTGCTGGACTCCGCCCTGGCGTCCCGGCTCGAGGGCTGGGCGGGGCTGCGCAACGTGCTCGCCCACGTCTACACGACCGTCGACCTCGACAGGCTCCACCAGGCCTTGTTCGAGACGGAGGACCTCGCGGCGTTCGCGCGGCTCGTGGCCCGCTGGCGTGCGGAAGAGGGTGAGGGTCCCTGAAGGGAGCTCGGGCTGGTCAGAGCCCCCTCCACCCTTCCGGTCGGAGGGGGATGCGCCCCTCGAGGGCCTCGTCGAGCAGGCCCACGATGCGATCGCGGTCGCGCGGGAGGCGGCCGCCAAGAGCCAGGTAGTTGCTGGCGTGGTTGGTGCGGAACAGGGCATCCGTCGGCTTGGCTAGGGCGACGAAGGTGCGCAGCTCGCCGAGGAGCTCCGGCACGCCGGGCAGCTCGAAGCGGCCGCTGGCCTGGAGCTTCGCCTGGGGCGTGCCCGGCACCACGGTCAGGGTGAGGGCGGCGAGGAACTCTGGATCCATCGCCGTAGCCAGGGCGGCGGAGGCGGAGGCGTGCTCGCGGGACCGCCCCACGCCGCCCGCGCCTAGCAGGAAGATCGCGGAGATGGACATCCCCGCGGCGTGGGCGCGCCCCGAGGCCTCCGCGTGTGCGGCGGCGTCGCTGCCCTTCGCGATCCGCTTCAGGACCTCGTCGTCCCCGCTCTCCGGGCCCATGTAGAGCAGCGACAGCCCGGCCTCTCGAAGGGTCGCCAGCTCCTCTTCCGACTTCTCGAGCACATTCGGGGCCGTGGCGTACGCGCTGATACGGCGGAGGCGCGGGAAGGCCTCCCGGCAAGCCTGGAGGATCGGGAGCCAATGCTCCTCGTCCATCACGAGGGCATCCCCATCGGCGACGAAGACCTTCTCCACCCGCGGCCCATACGCCCCCGCCACCTCCGCGATGTCCGCCAGGCTCTCCTCCACCCGCCGCACCCGGAACGCCTTGTCCCGATACATCTCGCAGTAGGTGCAGTGGTTCCACGAGCAGCCCACCGTCGCCTGCAGGATGAAAGCGTCGGCCTCGCTCGGGGGGCGGTAGATGCGTCCTTCGTAGGTCATGGCGCATGATGGAAGCCCCAGCGCCCCCACGTCCAGGTCCTCCCGCTCCCCGGCGTCCTGGCCGTGGCGATCATCGGCTCCAAGGGCGGCGGCTCGGTTCGTGAGGCTCTCTGGGCGCCGGTTCTGGTACGCTGAGAACCGTGACGGACCAACCTCACGCCTTGCCGCACCGGGAGCCCGACGCACGCGACGCCGGCGGGTCGGGAGAGCGTGGGGCGGGACAAGGACAGGGCCGCCCTCCTCGAGCTCTATGCCATCCGTGACCGCCTGAGGGGGGCCTGAGCTCGCTCAACCTTCCAGGATATGTCGTACGGCGGAGGAAGCGCAGGCCAGCCCGAACGCGGCGGTGACGTAGCCTGCCGTTCCGTAGATGACGCGGCGCTGGTCGCAGTCGTGCTGGCCGTTGGTGCCTTGGGGACAGACGCAGCGGAAGCCCTCGCCCCGGTCGTAGTGGAGCTCGAGGGGGTCGGCAGGGGCCTCGGTCGAGAAGACGGCCGGGATGCCAAAGGGCTCGGAGCGGAGGGGGTTCTTGGGGGCGCCCTCGGGGAAGGCGTGTTCCTTGCGAAGGATACGGCGGACCTCCGAGGCGAGGCCGCAGACGCTGGTATGGGCGAGGTCGGCGACCTGCACGGCGGTGGGGTCCATGCGCCCCGAGGCGCCCGTCGAGCAGATCGCTGGGATCGAGCGCTCGCGGCAGGTGGCCAGGAGGTGGACCTTGGCGGAGACGTTGTCGATGGCGTCGACCACGAGGTCCGTGTCGTGGGCCAGGATCTCGTCCGCGGTGGTCGGGTTGTAGAAGGCGCGGAGCGCGACCACCTCGGCCCGCGGGTTCACCCGCTCGAGGCGCTCGGCGAGGATGTCCACCTTGTACTTGCCGATGGTCCCCTTCATCGCCTGGAGCTGGCGGTTCGAGTTGGTGATGCAGACCTTGTCGAAGTCGACGAGGACGACGCGCCCGACGCCGGCGCGGATGAGAGCCTCGGCACAGTGGCTGCCCACCCCGCCGAGCCCGATCACCGTCACGCTGGACGCGAGCAGCTTGCGCATGCCCTCGTCGCCGACCAGGCGGCCCATACGATCGAAGCGGCGGTGCAGGCGGTAGTCGTCCTCCACCTCCTCGGAATCGCGAGGTTCAGCGACGTCTCCCTGCTCGACGAGGATCGGCATGGCTCTTCTCCTTGTTCGGCGGCTCCGGTGGGGACGTCGGCTGCCGCCGCGGCCCGCTACTGCGGCCCTGTACCGCCGATCTCGGTGGACTTGAAGCCCGAGTAGTCGGCGGTCGACGCGGTGATCTCCTGCACCACGTCCTGCACGTTCGGGAAGACGCCCCAGTAGTTGCCGGTCGCGTCCAGCTTGCCGCTGTTGCGGATCACCGTCATCTCCAGGGTCACGGGCTCCCCGGCGTTGTTCTTCAGGTAGACCACGTCGTGGATGGTCAGGGTCGCCCCCGCGTACTTGTAGTCGTCCACGATGTGGCCCTTGATGGTGCTCGTCGTGATCGTCGTCGGATGCCAGCTCGCCCCGGCGGAGCTGCCGTAGGTCACCATATTCGTGCCGTTGCCCGCTTGTACGTAGCCGGTCACCGAGTTGTCGTTGTCCTCGCTGTAGACCGCTCGGGCCATCAGGATCTTGCCGCCGCCGGGGGGCGACCAGGTGCCGCTGGCGGGATCCGAGGTGCTTGAGTAGCTGGCGGTGACGCTCACCCTCCACCTTCAAGCATCCGTCGACCCGCAGGCCGTAGTCGCCGATGCCGTTGCTATCCTGATCCACCTCGACGAAGGCCACGGTGGTCCCCGCCGCGATGGTCAGGCAGTGGCCCGCCTTCACCCAGGTATCGCCGACCACGTTGACCGTGCCGTACCAGGTCGTCGTCTCGATCTCGCCGAACTCGTCGAGGACCGACTGGAAGTCCACGGTCCGGGTGGTCGAGTCGATCTGACCGACCACGTCCATCACCTCCATCGTGAGGGTCCACTCGCCGTCCGTGTCGTACGTATGCTCGAGGACGTAGTCGGGGCCCCACTCGGTATCCCAGGTGCCGTCGGACTCCCAGTCCCAGCGAAACTGAAGCTGGCCGAAGGTGCTCTCTGTGTCCGAGGAGCCGGAGGCGTCGACCTTGGCCTTCTGCACTCCGATGACCACGGCGGACAAGGAGGCCATCGGAGGATCGTTGGCTACGTGCAGGGTGCGAGCATCGCTGAGGCCCCCCTTGCCCTCGTCGTCGGTCGCCTGCACGTGCAGCAGGATGTCGCTGTCGGTGATCGCGTCGTCCGGCACGGTGTACTCGAAAGTGAAGGGCACCTTGTCGTCGATCTGCCCCGTGGGTTGGCCGTCGACCATCAGCTCCGCGCTGACGATCGAGGAGCCGGGCGCGGGAGCGGCGTCCACCGTGATGGGGATGAGGTCGCCCTGGGTCACCGTCAGGTCCAGCACCGGCTTCACCCAGGTCACCTGCGGCGCCTGGGGGTCGGAGAGGCTGA
>CAZEHU010000021.1:0-6325 GCA_964511605.1 uncultured Myxococcales bacterium | reverse complement strand
GCGTCGAGGAGATCCCCATCGGAGCCGGGGGTCGCCACGACGAAGAAGCCGAGCGGGCTCAGCGAGCCCTCGAGCTCGATGATGCCGTAGGGATCTCCATTGGTACCGTTGATGCCGCGGAGCAAGAAGCCCGTGACGTCCAGGCCCGGATCTCCCCGCAGCTCCACGAAGCCGGAGTCGTCGGCGCCGACCGCGTCGTAGAGGAGCTCGTTGATCTTGAGATCGCCCGGCACCGGCACATCGCCGCAGGAGCCGGCCTCGCAGGTAGCCGAGGCCCCACACGGCTCTGGGTTGCCCCACTGCAGGCAGCCGTCGCCGCTGTAGTCCTCGCAGGTCTGGACGCCGTTCGTCAGGCTTGCGCATTGGGTCATGCCGGCGGCGGCGCACTCGTCGGCGCAGTCGGTGGCGCAGCTCCCCCCGGCGCACTGGCTGCCCTCCGCGCAGTCGACGGCATCGCCCCACTCGAGGCAGCCGTCCTCGTCGTGATCGCCGCAGACCATGAACGCGGTGGCTGCGATCGTGCACTGCTTGGAGCCGACGGACTCGCACTCGTCCGCGCAGTCGAGCGCGCAGTTGCCATTGGAGCAGACCTCGCCGTCGCCGCAGGCCAGAGGGGAGCCCCACTCGAGGCAGGGATCGATGTCGGAGTCGCCGCAGTGCTTCACCGCGTCGCCGTCGCACTCCTTGGCGCCGGCGAAGGTGCACTCGTCCTGGCACTCTTGCGAGCAGTTGCCGCCCGAGCAGCTCAGTCCGGCATCGCAGGCGGCTACGTCCGACCACTCGAGGCAGCCGTCGCCGTTGGTCTCGCCGCAGACCTTGAAGCCGTTGCCCTCGCAGGTCTTCGCGCCGAGCACGGTGCACTCGTCCTCGCAGGTGGCCGCGCAGAAGCCGTCGGTGCAGGTGAGGTCGGAGCCACAAGGCGAGGCCGTGCCCCACTCGAGGCAGCCGTCCGCGTCGCTGTTGCCGCAGACCTGGAACGCGTCCCCCTGGCATTTCTTGGCGCCGAAGGTCGTGCACTCATCCTCGCAGGTCGCCGAGCAGGTGCCGGCGGAGCAGGTATCGCCCGCCGCGCAAGGCACCACGGTGCCGTACTCCAGGCAGCCGTCCTCGTCGTGATCGCCGCAGAGCTTGTTGCCCTCGCCCTCACAGACCGAGCTGCCGGCGAGGGTGCACTCGTCCGAGCAGTCCTGGGCGCAGAAGCCGCCCGAGCAGCTCTGCCCCGGGTCGCAGGCCACCGCGGTGCCCCACTCGAGGCAGCCGTCGAGGTTGGAGTCCCCGCAGGTCTGGATCCCGCCGCCGGCGCCGGCGCACTTGGTGGCCCCCGAGACCGAGCACTCGCTCGTACACGTGCTCTCGCAGAAGCCGTTCGAGCAGACGTCGGCCAGGTCGCAGGCCACCGCATCGGACCAGCCCAGGCAGCCGGTCGTCTCGGGCTGGCAGACCTGGTAGCCGGTGGTGCCCTCACATTGGCGAGCGCCCACCACGGTGCACTCATCGGTGCACTCGCTGGCGCAGTTGCCGTTCGAGCAGACCTGGCCGGCGGGGCAAGCGAGGCCGGGGCTCCACTCGAGGCAGCCGTCGAAGTTGGTGTCCATGCAGGTCTCGACGCCCATCTCCCCACACTGCTTGGCGCCCAGCACGGTGCACTGGGCCTCACACGCGATCGAGCAGAAGCCGTTGACGCAGGTGGTCCCGGCGATGCACTGGAGCTCGCCACCCCAGTCGAGGCAGCCGTCGAGGTCGAAGTCCTGGCAGGTCTGCACGAAGTCGCCGTCACACTGCTTGGCGCCGGCGACGGTGCACTCGCTCTCACAGGCCTCGGGCTCGGGCTGGGCGTCCGGCTCTCCAGGCTCCGGGCTGGGCTCCCCGCCGGGCTCATCGGGCGTGCCGGGGTCCTTGGTATCCTCCCCAACCCCCGCTTCAGGCTCGGCGGCGCCGTCGGCCGAGGGGAACCCCGGACCGGAGCCCTCGGGCTCGCCGGTGCCCGCGCCCTCTCCGCCCTCGTCGACGGGGGCCGCGGCTTCGCAGGCCGCGAACGCCAGGGCCGCGGCCGTAGCCACCGCCACCACCCACGCTTCGCCGGGCCACCGCATCATCGCGCCCTCCTCGTCTTCCGGAGCGCGCCGAGGAGACCAGCTTCCGCCGCCCGACGGAAGTGCGAACTGCGAGCAGGGCCCTGGGCTTGTTGCCCATTGCCCCGTCCACAGGCGGTCCCGCCGCGATGTCTGGACGAGCAGACCTGCCTCGCGGTACTCGGGGGCCCCGCCCGCAAGGAGGCCATGGGCCATGACGCCGAACCTCGATCCCCACCTCGATCCCCACGCCCTGGCCAGCGCCCTCTCGGGCACGACCAACCTCATCGACGGACGCCTGGTCGCGGCGGCCAGCGGCGAGACCTTCGCGGTGGAGAATCCGGCGACCCGCGCGGAGATCGCCCGGGCCTCCGCCAGCGGCCCGGGGGACGTCGAGCGCGCGGTCGCCTCCGCGGCCGCTGCCCAGAAGCCCTGGGCGAAGATGCGCGCGCGTGAGCGCGGCAAGCTCGTGGCCGAGTGTGGCCGGAGGCTCTCGGACTACGTCGAGGAGCTGGGCCTCTTGACCGCCCTCGAGACCGGCAAGGCGCTCCGGACCGAGAGCCGCGTCGAGGCCTCCGTGCTCGCCGATGTCTTCGTCTTCTACGGGGGCCTCGGCTCCGAGCTGAAGGGCGAGACCATCCCCTTCGATCCCGGCATGCTCACCATGACCATCCGCCAGCCCATCGGGGTGGTGGGGGCGATCATCCCCTGGAACGCGCCCCTCCTCCTGATGGCGCTGAAGATCGCGCCGGCGCTGGTGGCCGGCAACGCGGTGGTGGTGAAGTCGGCCGAGCAAGCGCCCCTCGGTGTGCTCCGCGTGGCCCAGATCATGAGCCAGGTCCTGCCCCCCGGCGTCTTCAACCTGCTGAGCGGCGACGGCCCGGCCTGCGGCGGCCCCCTCGCCGGCCACCAGGAGGTGCGCAAGGTCACCTTCACCGGCTCGGTGGAGACCGGCCGCATCGTCGCCCACGCGGCGGCCGAGCGTCTCGTCCCCGTCACCCTGGAGCTCGGCGGCAAGAGCCCGATGATCGTCTTCCCCGACGCCGACATGGACAAGGCCATCGCCGGGGCCGTGGGCGGCATGCGCTTCACCCGCCAAGGCCAGAGCTGCACGGCCGCCAGCCGCATGTATGTCCACGAGGACGTCTTCGACGAGTTCGTGGCGGGCGTGCGCGCCGCTGTGGACGCCATGGTGATGGGCGATCCCCTCGACGACACCACCGACATCGGCACCATCGTCAGCCAGGAGCAGTACGACACCGTCCAGCGCTACCTCGCCGTCGCGCGCGACTCCGAGGGCGTCGAGCTGCTGGAGTGCTCCGCGCTACCCTCGAATCCCGCCCTGGCCGAGGGCCTGTTCGTGCGCCCGACCCTGCTCCTCGGCGCCGATGATGATCACCCGTGCACCCGCGAGGAGATCTTCGGCCCCGTGACCTCGATCCTCCCGTGGTCCGACTACGATGACGTCATCGAGCGGGCCAACGACAGCGACTACGGCCTCGCCGCCACCGTCTGGACCCGCGACCTCGCCACCGCCCTCGACGCCCTCCACCGCCTGGAGGCCGGCTTTGTGCAGGCCAACCAGAACCTCGTCGTTCAGTCGGCCCTCAGCTACGGCGGCATCAAGGCCAGCGGCCTCGGCAAGGAGGCGAGCCTCGAGGCGATGCTCGAGCACTTCACCCACAAGAAGACGATCCTGGTGAACATGGGGCGCGGCTGAGCCTGGGGCACGCATGTTCGATCGGCGAGGGAGCCGACGGCGACAAGGGCTTGGATCTCGGACTGCCCATGTTCGCAATCGGAGGCGAAGAGGTCGGCGGGTCGCCGGCCGCCGAGGGCGGCTGGCTGTCGCCGTCCGAGAGGCCCGTGCGCTGTCGCCGTCCGAGAGGCCCGTGTGTCGCGGACCTCGTGGCGCGGCCGAGCCACTGGTCCGGGGCAGGCCGGAGGCCCGCGCGTCCAGTCGCTTGGCGTCATTGGCTCACCGCCAGGTTCGATCGGCCGGCAGGTCCGCCGCGGAGCGCCTGGCCCGCTGGCCGAACGAACCTGGGGCGGCCCCAGCCTTGGACCGCCACACAACCTAGGCTATGGTCTCGTCGACCATCGTCTCCCTATGGTCTCGTCGACCATCGTCTCCCCTTGGTGGTGTCGTCATGACGGGTTCAGCTCCTCTCCCTTGGAACGAGTGGGCCGAGGTCTACGACGCGCTACCGGTGTCCACGCAGGGCTCCGGCCCGTCGCCATGGACGGCTCGGATGACTACTCTCCCTTCGAGAGCTGGTATGGCGCCTACGTCGACGACCTCCGGATCCACACCCTCTGTGGCGCGACGCCCTGCGAGCCGACCACCGACTGCGGGGATGACGGCGATCCCTGCACCTCCGACGCCTGTACGCCCTTCGTAGCTTCGTGGGGAGGCGCCTGCGGGCGCGAGACCTCCACCCCCGGCCTCCCATGCCCCCTCTGCGACGTCGAGCCGCCGCCGCCCGTCGAGGGCTTCGAGGACGGCCTGCCCACGTCCTGGGAGCTCGAAGATCCCCTCCCCCAGGCTGGTCTGACCTGGTACCTCACGGCGGGCGGGGACGAGGCCTGGGACGGCGACGCCGCCCTGGCCTTCGGCGATCCGGACACCGGCACCTACGCCTCCGACCTCGGCCTCCCGGCGGTGGGGACGGTGTGGCCCCCGCTCCTCCTCGCCGGGCAGGGGCCCGGCCTCCTCCCTGCCCTCCGCTTCCAGCTCATGCTCTCCACCGAGTACGACGGCGCGGCGGGCCCTATCGATCCCCTCGAGCAGCTCGACCGCCTCGACCTCCTCGTCGAGCCCGCGGAACCCCTCGAGGTGGAGGTGGCCTGGAGCGCCCACGACTGGCCCGTCTTCGGCTCCACCAAGGGGGAGTGGGTCGAGGTCTACGTCTCCCTGGCTCCCTGGGCCGGCCAGACTCTCCGCGTCGGTTTCCGCTTCGACAGAGGAGATGCCATCGCAAACGCCTACGGCGGGCCTCGGCTCGACGCGCTCGAGCTCATCGACACCTGTGTGATCGCGGATTGATCGGAGAGCCGACGGGCGGCCACCAAGGAGCCGTAGCGAGCGGAGCGCGTGGCGCGCCTGCCGCCCGGAGGCATCGGATCGAGGGAACCGATCACGGTCCCGAGCACTTTTTCCTGAAGGCGAGGGGGGTGGTGCCCGAAGGAGGGTGCCATGCACGACTTCGCGCCGCCGGCCGACTCGCAGCCTCGCCACCGTCGCCCCACGAATCCCTCTCAGGAGGTGGCCCCGCCCCGCGCCGTCCGCCGGACCTCGACGGCCCCCATCCTCGCGCCCAGTCGTCCGCTGCTGCGCGGCCCGGCGTTCAGCAAGCGCGAGCCGAGGGAGCAGCCCGTCAGCATGGCGTACAGCGTCGTACGCTCCTTCCTGAAGGGTGATCGGAGCCAGGTCAGCTTCCCCCTCACCGTCGATCCCGCGGCCCATCGCCGGGAGGCGGAGAGCTTCCTCGTCATCGATCGAGGCGGCGCCCGCTATGGAAAGGTGCGCTGCCCCTTCGGCACCATCGGCGATCGCCTCTGGGTCCGGGAGCGCTGGTCTCCTGGCCATGCGCCTTTCGACAAGGAGGGCACTGTCTACGAGGCCGATCGCCCGGCGGGCTGGCATCGCTGGCGGGCCCCCTCGACGCTCCCGCGCGAGGCCTCACGTGTGCTCCTCACGATCACCGGCCTCGAGGTCCGCCGGCTCCAGTCCGTGTCCGACGACGACGTGCGCCGCGAGGATACGATGGGCTGGCTGCTCGACACCGTGGAGCGCTGGCCCCACGCCCGCAACGTGCTCCTCGACGAGTGGCGTCGCTACACCATGGTGACGACGCCCTATGCGGAGATCCCCAGCCTTCGCGGGCTCTACGCGAAGAACTGGGATACGCGCCTCGGGCCCGGCTTCCTCGATTGGTTCCACGATCCCCTCGTCTGGGTCATCCGCTTCGACGTCGACCGCATCCGCGCCACCGGTTGACCCCGGATCGAGGGCCTCGGTAGCCTGCAAGCGGGCCCCGAGGTCGATCGATGAGACGGATCCTGGCGGTGCTCCTCGTCCTCTTCGCTTCCTGCGAAGGCACGGAGAGCCCCTTCGACGCGCACACCGACGTCACCTCCGACGGCACCCCCTCCGGTGGCGAGCCGGAGGCCGAGCCCGCCGGCCAGCCCACTGGGGAGCCGTCGGCCGGCTCCGACCCGACCGCGGAGCCCGACCGAGGCCCCGAGGCCGA
>CAZEHU010000020.1:3586-13280 GCA_964511605.1 uncultured Myxococcales bacterium | reverse complement strand
GACGGAGTCCGACCAGGACGCTGCCGCCGATGGTGTGGAGCCGCAGGGGGACGCGGGAGCCGCGGAGCCCGGGGGCGACGGGGCCTCGGAGCCGGCGGAGGACCACGAGGGAGGTGCGGATGGTACGCCTGGCGAAGACGCCGGGGAGCCCGCGGCCCCACCGGATCCTGGCTTCACCCACAAGCTGGATAGCGAGCCCGTAGCCAGCGCGGGCGCGGTCTACATGGCCGATCGACCGGTCCACCTGCGCGCCGAGAATCAGCTCCACGGCGTGATCATCCACGCCCTCCAGTGGGTGGACGGTGCGCTGTGGATCGGGGCGGAGAGCGGGCTCTACCGGTGGGACCCCGAGGCCGCGGAGGGCGCAGGCGCGGCGGTCCAGCTCGGGGACCTCGGCCCGGTCGTCGACATCGGCCCTACGTCCGACGACGACGGCAGGCTGGCGATCGGCTGGCCGGATCAGGCCGCCTTGGTGGATCCCGACACCGGCGAGCTCGTGGACGTCTTGCCAGCGGGCGGGGAGCTCCACGCCGTGGCGGTATTCAGCGGTGGCGTGGCGATCGGCACCGACAACATCCTGGATATGGTGGTGGTGGGGGATGCCCTCATCTCCGCCGAGGACGACGTGCGCGCCCTGGCCGTCGATGAGGAACAGACCCTCTGGCTCGGCAAGGACGTCGGGATCGAGAAGCACGAGCAGGGCCAGTGGATCGCCGGCAAGGGCGGACTGCCCTCCGACGACGTGGTGGACCTCGACGTGCGTGGGGGGTGGGTGCTCATGGCCCACGCCGGCACCTCGGCCACCGCCTTCCGGCCCGGAGACCTCGAGGATCCAGCGGCCGACGCGGCCTCGGCGCCCATCGAGGAGGTCCACCACTACACCGGCGCGCGCTGGCTGCCCTCGAGCGATGTGCGCGCTGTGGCGATCGACGCTGGGGGCAGCTTCTGGATCGGGACCGCTTCGGGTCTCGCCCGGGTGGACTGGGTCGAGGAGAGCCTGGAGGATAAGGCCCAGGCCGCGGAGGAAGACCTCGAGGAGCGCTTTTGGCGCCTGGACTTCGTCAGCTCCGACGGCGCCCAGCAGGACCCCTGGTCACCGACCCCCTTCCAGAACTGGGATCACGACAACGACGGCCTGTGGACCCAGATGCAGGTGGGCGCCTGGTGCTACGCCTACGCCACCACCGGCGACGAGGCCTACTACGAGCGGGCCAGGCGCGCCATGGACGGCATGTTCATGCTGGTGGACCTGCCGGCCATCAGCTTCGAGGCCGAGGGGCTGCCCCGCGGCTACGTCGCCCGCTCCTATGTCCGCGACGACGAGGGAGCGGTCTGGGACAACAAGGAGCCACAGGACAACTGGCAGGAGGTGGAGTGGACCGATGGCCACAGCTATCGGTGGAAGGACGACACCTCCTCGGACGAGCTGGCGGGTCACTTCTACGGCTACCCGCTGTTCTACGATCTCTGCGCCAAGGACGACGCGGAGCGGGAGGAGGTCGCGGCCTACGCGGCCGACATGGCCGGCTACATCGTCGACGCGGGCTTCATGCTCCTCGACCTCGACGGCGACAAGACCACGCACGGCCACTGGCAGCCCGCCCGTCTGGCCGCGGCCGTCGATGGCCTGGAGGCGTGCAGCGACAACGGGAACCCCCTCGAGTGGTGCTTCGACAGCTATGCGGGCGGGGGCTGGCTGAACTCGGTCGAGATCCTGGGCCTCCTCCTCAGCACCTGGCACATGACCGCGGACCCGAAGTTCCTCGACGCCTACGAGGAGCTCATAGCTGTGCACCGCTACGACGAGGTGGCCACCCCGCACGAGGAGACCGTCACCATCACGGCCCCCTCCTTCGAGAACCACTCCGATCACGAGCTGGCGATGCTCGCTTACCAGACCTTGATCCGCTACGAGCCCGACCCGGAGCGGCGCCAGCACTGGCTCGGCGGTCTCCTCTTCCTCTATGAGCACGAGACCGAGGAGCGAAACCCGCTCTGGGCCGCGTTCGTCGCCCTGGCCGGCGGCGCCGACCTGACGGAGATGGAGGCCTCGATCCAGTCGCTCCGTGAGCTGCCCCCCGATCGCCGCGGCTGGTCGATCGACAACAGCCACCGCAAGGACGCCGAGAAGTGGCCGAACGACCGCCACGGGGACGAGCAGGTGGATACCGTCTTTGCCTACGACGAGATCCGCTCGGTGTGGTGGAACGGCAAC
Organism: uncultured Myxococcales bacterium; assembly: GCA_964511605.1. Classification (GTDB taxonomy): domain Bacteria; phylum Myxococcota_A; class UBA9042; order PHBI01; family JACKFB01; genus CAZEHU01. The sequence continues at coordinate 11,065 of CAZEHU010000020.1, read as the reverse complement.
TTCCACGTGCTCGAGCATGGGGGCGATGGCAAGAGCGTCGAGGGTCCCATGCAGTACCTCCTTCCCTACTGGGCGCTGCGCTTCGGCGGAGCTCTCGGTCCGTGAGCGCCCGGTCCGTGAGCTCCGGGGTCCAGGCCCGGCCCAGGGTGCCCAGACGACTCGAGCCCGAGGGAGCCTGGCTCCTCGGACCGCTGGCGCTAGCGCTGGCGCTCGCTCCCATTGCGCCGGCCTGCGGCAAGACCGTGCAGGCCACAGCGGAGCCCGAGCCCGACGCCGACGCCGCAGCCGACGCCGCGGAGGTCCCCGGGTCCGGGGCCGAGGGCGGCTCGCAGCCCACGGGGTGGAGGGAAGGGCCCGCCGGCCCCGCCTGGGAGGCGCCCTGCGACGACCCCGGGCTCCCCCTCGCGACGACGATCCAGCGCCTCAACCGCCTCGAGTACGATCGCACCTTCCGCGATCTGCTCGGCGACGACACGCACCCTGCCAGCGAGCTCCCCATCGACGGCTCCGCGGAGGGCTTCGACAACATCGCCGACGCGCTCACCGTCTCGCCTCTGTACCTCGAGAAGCACGAGCGCGCCGTCACCGAGGTGGTCGATCGCATGCTCTCACGCCCGGTGGCGACGGCCGAGGTCCTGCACTTCGAGGCGGAGGACATCGGCTCGGAGACCGGCACCACCACCGGCCTGGCCTGGCTGCTCTGGTCCAACGGGAGCCTGGTCGAGCAGGTCGAGGTGCCGGAGGACGGTATGTGGCTCGTCACCGTGCGTGCCTGGGCCAAGCAGGCGGGCCCCGAGCTGGCCGAGATGCTCGTCGTCGTCGACGGACAGAGCCAGACCTTCCAGGTGGGGGCCGCGGACGGGGAGAGCGGCCTGTACAGCCTGGCGGTCCCCCTGGAGGCGGGTCCACGCGGCTTCGAGGTGCGCTTCACGAACGACTACTACGACGAGCCCGCCGGCGAGGATCGCAACCTCTTCGTCGACTGGATCCGCTTCGAGGGTCCCTACCCGGAGGGGCTCTACGCCCAGCACGAGGAGCTCGGTCCCGAGACCGGCCTCGACCCCTATGGGCCCCTCGAGCCGGGGCAGCCGCTGGCCCTCGCGGGTACCATCGAGGTGACGGGGACGTGGCGACTGGACGTGCGCGGGCGACTCGATCCGGGGCTCGGCCCCGGCGCGGAGGCCGCCCAGCTCACCTTGCGGAGCGGCAGCAAGCCCCTGATCTCCCTCGACCTCGAGCCCGGGCCCTTCGATCAGGCCTCCGCCAGCGCGCTCCTGGGCGAGGTGCCCTCCGTCGCCGAGCTCACGCTGATGACCGACACCCCGGTCGGCGTCGACTTCGTTCGGCTGGTGGGCCCGCTCGACGTGCCGCAGCCTCCTCCGGATCCCGCGTTCGAGGCCTTCTTCACGTGCGAGCCGGCGACGCCATCGAAGCTGACCTCCTGCGCCTCGGAGCTGCTGGAGCGCTTCGCGCGGCAGGCGTGGCGGCGGCCCGTCGAGCAGGGGGAGCTGGCCCCCCTCCTCGCCCTCGTCGAGGAGGGCATCGACGAGGGGGCGGACTTCGAGGAGGCCGTGCGCTACGGCGTCCGCGCGGTGCTGCTCTCGCCCCACTTCCTCTTCCGTCCCCAGCCGGACGCGGAGCCGGAGCCGGACCAGCCCCGGGACCTCACCGATCACGAGATCGCGAGCCGCCTCTCCTACGCCCTCTGGAGCTCGATCCCGGATGAGACCCTCGACGGCCTCGCAGACGCGGGCATCCTGAACGACGTCGGCAACCTCGCGGTCGAGGCCCGGCGCATGCTGGACGATCCCCGCTCCGACGCGCTGATCGAGGGCTTCGCGGCCCAATGGCTCCAGCTCCGGGCACTCGACGACGTGATCCGGGACTCGGCGAAGTTCCCGGACTTCACAGCGGAGCTCCGGGAGGCGATGCGCAGGGAGACCGAGCTGGTCTTCGAGGAGCTCTTGCACAGCCCGGTCAGCTTCCTCGGCCTGCTCACCGCCGACTTCACCTACGCGGACGAGCTCCTGGGGCAGTTCTACGGGCTCCCGACCTACGGCGGCGAGACCTTCAAGAGGGTGAGCACCGAGGGCACGATCCGGCGCGGCATCCTCACCCACGCCTCCTTCCTGACCGTGACCAGCCACACCTTCCGCACCTCGCCGGTCAAGCGCGGCAAGTGGGTGCTGGGCCAGCTCCTCTGCGACGAGCCGAGCCCGCCGCCCCCGGACGTGGAGGCCCTCGTCGATCAAGCCGAGGACATGGAGCCCCAGAGCGTGAAGGCCCTCCTGGAGGCCCACATCACCGACCCGGTGTGCGCGGGCTGCCACGCCAAGATGGACCCCATCGGACTCGGCCTCGAGAGCTTCGACGCCATCGGCGCCTTCCGCACCGAGGACGCGGGCGAGCCCATCGACCCCACCGGCGAGCTCTGGGACGGCCGCACCTTCGAGGGGCCCGTCGAGCTGGCGGCCCTGCTCGAGGAGGATCCAGACTTCGCCCGCTGCGTGGCCCAGCAGATGTTCACCTACCTGCTCGGCCGCCCGGAGCGGGACGAGGATGGCTGCCTGGTCGATCAGCTCACCGAGGCCTGGTCCCAGGACGGCTACGTGCTCGAGGAGCTCATCGTGCACATCGTCACCTCCGACGCGTTCCGGCGGCGGCTGCCACAGCCACTCGCAGACCCGACCCGGGACGACGAGGGGGCACCATGAATCGACGCAGCTTCCTCCAGGGTGCTCTCGGATCCCTGGCGCTCCCGCTGCTGCCCTCGGCGTGGCCCCGGAGGGCGTGGGCCCAGGCGGGGGGCGCCGGCAGCGGCCCGCCCCTCCGGGTGATCTTCTTCTACGTGCCCAACGGCATGCCCATGGAGGCGTGGACACCGAGCCAGACCGGCGCGGGCTTCACGCTCCCTCCAGTGCTGGAGCCCATGGGGCCCTGGGCCGACCGGCTGACGGTGGTGAGCGGGGTCTCCAATGCGGCGGCCCACGATCCGGGGGTCGCCGGGGACCACGCGCGCGGGACGGGCTCCTTCCTCACCTGCCGGCCCGTCCTCAAGGACGACGCCGGCACGCTCCACAACGGGATCTCCTTCGATCAGGTGCTGGCGCCCTGGCTGGCGAGCGAGGCCAATGGCGGCAGCGCCTCGCCCTTCCCGAGTTTGGAGCTGGGCACCGAAGGGGGCGGCTCGGAGGGGCAGTGCGACTCCGGCTATCCGTGCGCGTACGTGCGGCAGGTCGCGTGGTCCGATGCCGCGACGCCGATGCCCAAAGAGGTCTCGCCGGTCTCCCTGTACGAGCGGCTCTTCGCAGGGGCCGATCCCTCTTTGACGCCGGAGCTCATCGCGCGGCGGCGGCTGATGCGGGGTCATATCCTCGACCACGTCCACGATGAGACGGCCGCGCTCCAGGAGCGCCTGGGCTACGCGGATCGGGCCAAGCTGGAGCAGTATCTCACCTCCATCGAGGCCTTCGAGAGCCAGCTCGAGTTCCTGGAGTCGTCGGGCCAGTGCGCGCCGGGGCCCAAGCCGGAGCCTCCGGACCACCTGCCGGCGCACGTCGCCAGCTTGACCGACCTGATGGCGCTGGCCCTCCAGTGCGACCTGACGCGGGTCATCACGTTCATGATGGGCAACGCCGGCTCTGATAGGGTGCACGGCTACCTGGGCATGAGCGATGGGCACCACTACCTCGGCCAACACCAGGGAGATGCGGACAAGATCGCCGCCCTGGAGGTGATCGCCACCTGGGAGGTGGAGCGCCTGGCGGCCCTCTGCGCTCGCCTCGATGCGATCCCCGAGCCCCACCCCGCCGCGGCCGGGGGCTCGAGCGTGCTGGACCATACGGTGATCGTCTTCTCCTCGGAGATCGCCGATGGCAACAGCCACTCCCACTTCGGGCTGCCGGTCGCGGTGGTGGCGCCGCCCGCGGCCAGCTCCCCCCTGCCCCAGCCCCTGGTGACCGGCAGCCACCTGAGCTTCTCCGGGGAGGAGTCCATCGCGGACCTCTACCTGGCCCTCGCTCACGCCTTCGGCATGGAGGATCCGCCGGCGAGCTTCGGCATCGACGGCACCGGGCCGCTCGCGGGGCTGCTGGCGGGGTAGACGGGAGAAGGAGCCCGCGCTCAGCCGGGCTGGCTGCCCGGGCACCACCAGCCGAGGTGGCGCCCGCCCCGGGGCCACGATGCTCGTGGTGGCGGCGACGACGAGCCTCGCCCTTGCCGTCATCGTTTGACGGTCAGGCGCCCGGGGCCTAGGTTCGTTCCGCATGATCCGGGTGATACGTCGCTTCCTCGTCGCGAAGCTGGCGCTGGTCGTCTTGACCGCCGTCCTCTTGGGGATGGCAGGAACGGCCGCGGTGAACTCGCATATGCAGCTCCGCTCGATGGAGCGCATGCAGGAGGAGAGCGCGTCCTCCCTGGCGCTCAGCCTGGCTGCCGGGGTGCGGAACGCCATGCTCACCGGCAACGGGAGCGCGGTCCGCGAGCTCTTGGCCGACGCCAAGAAGAACCTGATGAAGGCCCGGATCCAGGTCTACGCCGCCGACGGAGCGGAGGTCTTCGGGGACAAGCCGCCGGCGCCGCCGCCGGACAAGCAGCCGGTCCATGTCCGTGCCGCGTTGGAGTCGAATGCCGTGGCCGACGGACCGGATGGCGCGAAGGGCTACCCCATCGAGAACGCGAAGCGCTGCCAGAAGTGCCACGAGGACCAGCCCCTTCGAGGCGTGCTGACCCTGGCCGTGCGGGGCGCGGAGGTGGCGTGGGCAGGCGAGGGTGCCCAGATGGTGCTGGCGCAGACCGCGCGAGCGGCCTTCGTACAGATCATGACGGGCCGGCGGGAGTTCCGGGTCGACGACTACTTCGAGGAGCTAGCGGAGCGCACCCCGGGCGTGGAGGCGGTCAGCGTCTTCACGAGCGATGGGGAGCAGTTCTTCGGGGACGACGACCTCGAGATCCCCGAGCCGATCATGGCCCGTGCTCTCAGCAAGGGGCCGCCCTTCTCGGTGGAGCACGAGGGCAAGGTGCTGCGCATGGTGCCCCTCGAGAACGAGCCGCGCTGCCAGGGCTGCCACGAGGCGGACGAGGCGATGCGGGGTGCCCTGGCGATGGCGATCGACGAGGGGGCGCTCGCAGGGGAGAAGTCCCTCGTGGAGGCGAGCATCACCAGCCTCGAGCACGTGATGCTCGCGGGCCTCGGGCGGCTCATCCAGGCCTTCCTCGACGAGGTGGCGGCCACCCGGGTGGTCTCGAAGCTGGCGCTCCACGACCAGGAGGGGCGGCTGTATCACGACGCTTTCACCGACCCGGTGCCGCCGCTGCTCGTCGGGGACGCGCTCTTGAAAGCGGCGCCCCAGATGCAGGCGCTCGACGATCCAGAGCGGCACGAGTTCCACTACGTCGATCCCCTGGTCAACGAGAAGCGCTGCCAGACCTGTCACGGCACCGACCGCCAGCTCCGCGGCGCGATCTCCGTGTCCCTCGACACGACGGAGGCCGCGGCGGAGCGATCGGAGCTCCAGACCCGCTCGACGCTCTTCGCCGGCGTGACGATCGCGCTGGTGGTCTTCCTGCTGTGGTGGGGTCTCGGCTTCACGGTGCTCCGGCCGGTCCGGGAGATCGGCTCGGTGGCCGACAAGATCGGCGAGGGCGAGCTGGACGTGCACGTGGACCTGAGCACCATCGACGAGATGGGGCGCCTGGCCCAGCGCATCAACGAGATGGTCAACGGGCTGAGGCAGAAGCTCGAGCTGGCCAAGTTCGTCTCCAAAGCGACGCTGGAGACCGTCGAGGATCAAGGCACGGTGGATCGCGGCGGCGAGCGCCGCTGTATCACCGTGCTCTTCAGCGACATCCGGGGCTTCACCGCCTACTCCGAGACCCGCGAGCCGGAGGAGGTGGTGGACATGCTCAACACCTACCTCCAGGTGCAGGCGGACGTGGTCCACAAGTTCGGTGGCGACATCGACAAGTTCGTCGGCGACGAGCTGATGGCCCGCTTCGACGGCGAAGAGCACGCCCTGAACGCCGTGCAGGCCGCGGTGGAGATGATCGCCGCCGTCCGCGCCACCAACGCGATCCGCCACGACGGCGACTCGATGGCGGTGGGGGTGGGCATCAACACCGGGACCATGGTCCTGGGCGCGATGGGCTCGGTCGAGAGGATGGACTTCACGGTGATCGGCGATGCCGTGAACCTCGGCGCGCGCCTGTGCTCCGCGGCCGGCCCGCACGAGGTCATCGTCAGCGACGCTACCGCGCAGCGTGTGGGGGAGGTCGCCGGCTGCTACCTCCAGCCCCTCGAGCCGATCAGCGTCAAGGGCAAGTCCGACCCCATCCGGATCTACAAGGCCGTTCCCCACGAGCACCCCACCACCCGCCCAACCCTGACCGCCGACCAGGAGGCCAAGACGATCGACGGCGCCTCCCCCCTCCGGCGAGGGACCGTGGCCTACTTCGAGACGCCCTTCCAGACCCCGAGCTCCCGCCCGGGCTCCGAGGCCCCTACGGCCCGCCACACTCCGGCCGGCGCCCACTCGGCTCCCACCGCCCCCCATCCGCCCCCGCGTTCCCCCACGAGCGATCCAGGCCCGGGAGACGTTGCGGACCATGCCGGCCCGGGAGACGGTGCGGACGATCCCGGCCCGGGAGACGGCGAGGCCTGAGCTGCCGCCCCGTCCCCGGCTGACGGACTCCCCACAACCCGCGCCTCACGCGGGCTATCACCGACCGTACTTGCCCGATCGCCTTGGATTCGTGGCTTGAGGGCGGGGTGGTGGGCGGAGCGGATCGAGGTCGAAGCTCCGGGGACCTTCGAGCCGGACGAGCTCTTCGGCAGCCCGCCCCCGGAGGGTGCAGACGAAGACTCCCTGGCGGAGCTCGAGGCGGCGTACGATCGTGTCATCGAGCGCATCGAGGACCTCGTGGGCCGAGCTGGGGAGGGGGAGCTCACGGCCTGATGGGGGTCGCGGCGCCCGCCAGCGCTCCCTGGGCGACATTGATCACCCCGGCCCGCGCTCCGCGTGCACACGATGGTGTCCATGTCTACCTCCACGCACAGCGATAAGCCCCTGGAGGGCCTCCGGGTCCTCTCGGTCTTCCAGTCCTTCCGGCGGGATACCACCACCTTCACGTTCCTGACGGACGTACGGAACATCGGGGTGCTGCCCCCCCTCAACCTGCTCTACGTGTGCGCATGGCTCCGCGAAGCCGGGGCCGAGGTCACGTTCCTGGACGCCAACGCCCTGAACCTGACGCTCGACGAGGCCGTGGAGCGGGCCCGCGCCATCCCCTTCGACTTCCTGTGCTTCACCGGCACGAACGTCGACTTCAACTACGCGAAGCACTGGTACACCCGCTTCGGCGAGGAGTTCTCGGCGCCCCTCCTGCTCGGCGGGACGCTCGCCGAGAGCTATCCGGAGGAGATCGCCCGCCACCCGGGCGTGACCACGGCCTGCCACACCCCCGCGGAGGCCGTGCTGATCC
>CAZEHU010000020.1:0-3576 GCA_964511605.1 uncultured Myxococcales bacterium | reverse complement strand
GACAGTGGTGGAAGGTGCCAGGTACCTGCAGCCTCCACGAGGGTGAGGTCCACGACAACGAGCGGATCTTCCTCGACAAGCACTTCCAGCGCCCCCTGCCGGCGCGCGATCTCAGCGAGGTGCCGCTGTACTACTCGGCCCTGTCGCGGGGCCGCCCGTTCACGCCGGCCATGTCCGTGATCGGCTGCCCGCACGGGTGTGACTTCTGCACGATCAGGCGCAGCGTGACCCAGATCCGCACCCCCGAGGACATCGTCGACGAGATGGAGGTCTGCGAGAAGGAGCTCGGCATCGAGGAGATCGACTTCTTCGACGCGGGCATCTCGATCGTGCGTGAGCGCACGCTGCGCATCGCTGAGCTGTACCGCCAGAGGGGCTTGTCGATCCGCTGGTCGGCACGGGCGCGAATCGACTGCGTCGACCCGGAGCAGCTCGCGGCGATGCGCTCCATCAACTGCGTATGGCTCGGCTTCGGCCTCGAGACCGGTGACCTCTCGGTCTTGGCGGAGGCGGGCAAGCGCGCCGGCACCCTCGAGGCGATCCACCGGAACCTGAGCGCGACTCGGGATGCGGGGATCGACACCGTCGGCTTCTTCATGCTCGGTCTCCCGGGCGAGACCCTGGAGACCCTCGAGACGACCCGGCGCTTCCTGGACGTCGCAGCCCTCGACTACGTGCAGATCTCCCCCTACTGGCCCGTCCCGCGGACGCCGATCTACGACGCCATGGTCGCGGAGACCGGCGTCGACCCCTGGCGGGACGTGATCACCAAGGGCCTGCCGGAGAAGCTGCCGCTCCACGGCACGGACTTCGAGATGCGCGAGCTCGACGAGGTGGCCTCGCGCCTCTACCGGCGCTTCTACTTCCGCCCGAAGAGGCTCGTGAAGATGGCGCGGGACGTACGCTCGCTCCATCAGCTCAAGCGCTACTCCAACGCCGGCATGGACATCCTCCGGGGGACGCTCCCCCAGCGCTTCCGCCTGCGCTGAGCGGAGCCGATGACCGTGCTCGCCGCCATCGGGCCTGCGGACCGGGCCCTCACCTTCCCGGGCCCTTGGCTGTGGGCGGCCGGGGCCCTGCTCGTCTGGGCCCTCGTCCTGGCCATCCGCCGCCGCTTCCGCTTCTCCGACGTGGAGCTCGTCCTCCGCATCCAGCCCACGCACTTCCTCCCGGCCGGCATCCAGATCGTGCTCTTCGGCTACTGGGCGCTCTACTGGACGGAGGTCGGGGAGCACCTCCCGGTGGTGCTGGCTCAGCTCGGCTACGCTTATGCCCTCGACGCCCTCCTGGGCATCACCCTCTACCGCCGCTGGGTGCTGGGCTACGCCCCGATGCCGGTGGTCCTCAGCGCGAACCTCTTCGTCTGGTTCCCGGTGGCACAGAGCTGGATCGCCATCCTCGTCATCACCGTGGCCCTTGGCGCGAAGGCCTTCGTGCTCCGGGGCGGACGGCACATCTTCAACCCCTCGGCCATCGGCATCGCCGTGGCTGCCGTGCTGTGGCTGGCCCTCCCGGAGGTCTTCCCCCACGTCGACATCGCCCACGAGCTGAACCTCCCGCCCAATATGCTCGAGCTGATGTTCCTGCTGGCGCTGATCCCCCAATTCCTCGTGCCCGTCTCGCTGATCTCCGCGAGCGGCCTGGTGATCATGGTCGTCCTTGTTGCGGCGATCCCCGGCTTCCGCCCCGGGCCCTTCTGGCCGCCGGTCTTCCTGGCGCTCCTCCTCCTCGCGACCGATCCCGCGACCATGCCGCGCTCCGGTCTCGGGCGCGTCCTCTTCGGTCTCTTCATCGGCGCGGGCATCGTCCTGCTCTCGACCCTCTTCGAGGCCACGGGCCGCAGCGACTTCTACGCCAAGGTCCTGCCTATCCCCGCGGCGAACTTCCTGGTCCCTTGGTTCGATCGGGTCGCCGAGAGCCTCCCAGCGCGCCTCCACGCCCTCACCGACCCACGCCACAACCTCCGCCACGTCTTCGCGTTCGCTGCCATCGTCGTCATCCTCACCCTCCCCGGCGGCCACAAAGAGGGCGCCTTCGAGGGCCGCTTCCACGAGGTCTACTCCACCCCTCTCGTCGCCCTGGACGATGAGGGCCACGCCGCCTGCGAGCACAACCCGGTCTTCTGCTCGCCCTTCAGCTTCCTGTCCGAGGTGCGAGGATGGTGGTCTCGGCCACCCGTCGCCGCCCGGGACCTCGAGCCCTGACTTGGACCAGGTTGCCCTGACCAGGTCATGGCGATTCGGGTCGATGAGAGGCGAGATCGGGTGGGGCGAGGTCGTTCTGGGATCCGCTGCCCGATGAGGAGCTCGACGCCTGGGACGGATCGTTCGGGGAGTCCCTCCGTGGAGAGCTCACGGGAGCGGAAGATCCCCCTCGATGCGCAGCTCATCAGCAACGACGCCGTCATGGACGCATGGGGCGTCCGGCGGCTCTGGAGGTAGGCCGGGAGGCGAAGCCCCCGGTTCAAGGGCGACCAGTCCCCGTCCCCGGAGAGGATACGAAGCCGTGGCGCGCCGCTTCGGTCTCCATCTCCTCGAGGTAGCCCTCGAGGGAGATGGGCGCTCCCTCCTCGCCCTCGCCCTCCGCCGGGTCGAATCGATCGGGCAGGAGCTCGAGGTGCTCCATGCGATCGGGCCGGAAGTTGCGGTAGTCCTCGCTCAGCACCTCGAACCACACCACAGGACTCGCCATCGTCTCTCTCCTCGGGGCCCGCCGGATTGGGGCCCGCATCTCGGGTTGAACGGGCCGCGACCTGCGACCCGTGGCCACCATGCCGCCCCCCTCCTGACAGCCTCCTGTCAGGAGCACCCTGCCTCCCCTCGCATCCGGCCCCTCTCCTGACAGCGTGGTGTCAGGGGTCGCTCATGGACCCGCCTCACCCCAGATCGCAGCGGGCTCGGTGGCGAGCAACGAGCTCTCGGAATCGATCGCGAGGGGATCCATCAATCCACCGGGGGGAACCCCGCGCTGGCCTGCTGCACGGCGTGCTCGAGGGTCGCGACCTGGACACCCTGCCCCATCGACCAGGTGGCGTCGACGGGCGCGACCACCAGGCAGCGCTCCGGCCCGAGGTCGGCGCGCGCCGTGTGAAAGCCTCGTGCAAGCCTGGGTGCGGCCGACGCCTTGGCCTCGACGGCGATGCAGCGCGTTCCCTGTGTGAGCACCAGGTCGATCTCCGCCCCGTGGGAGGTGCGGTAGAATGACGCGCTCCATCCGGCCGGCAAGGAGGAGACCACGGACTCCACGACGTGCCCCTCCCAGGACGCGCCGTAGATGGGGTGCCCGGCGAGGGCATCGAGGTCCGGGAGCTCGAGGAGGGCGTGGAGGAGCCCGGGGTCACGCAGGTAGACCTTGGGCGAGCGCACGAGCCGCTTGCCGACGTTCGGCAGGTGAGGAGGGAGGACCCTGACAACGAGCGTCGCGTTCAGGGCGTCGAGCCACCTCCGCACGGTGGTGTGGGAGACGCCGAGGGAGCCTCCCAGGCGCGAGAGGTTCAAGACCTGGCCCTGGCTGTGGGCCAGCATGGTCCACAAGCGGCGCAGTGCCCCGGCGGGGAGGCGCAGGCCGAAGCTCGGG
>CAZEHU010000019.1:0-13380 GCA_964511605.1 uncultured Myxococcales bacterium | reverse complement strand
AGCCAAGGTCTGGTTCCTGATCTGCGGCACCGCGCTCAACGTCGGCCTGCCGCGCCTCTTCGGAGCCCCCGCGGACTATGGCGACTTCGGGGTGGTCAATACCTTCCTGTCCATCCTCAACATGGTGGTCCTCGCCGGGGCGCTGCAGTCCGCGTCGAAGAGGGTGAGCGAGCGGCCCGGGGCGTCTCGCGCGATCCGTGCACGCGCCCTCAGGGTGCAGCTCGTGATCGCCGCCCTCGGGCCTGGTCTCCTCATCGTGCTCGCCGATCCCATCTGCCAGCTCGCTTTCGGTGATCCCACCCTGGCGCCCTACCTGCGTATCGGCGCCCTGGTTCCGGCCGCGTATGGCGCCTACGCCACGCTCGTGGGGATCACCAACGGGCTTGAGCGCTTCGACGTGCAGGCCGGCTTCGACGTGGGCTACGCCACCCTGAAGGTGGGGCTGATCATGGGGCTCGTCGCCCTCGGGGGGGGCGTCGCCGGCGCCTTCACCGGCTTCGCGATGGCCGCCCTCGCGATGGTCGGCATCTCGTGGTGGTGGACGCGCCCGCTTGTCGCCGCGGCCGATCGAGGCGAGGCGGCTCCGGATCTGGCCGGCTTCACGATCCAGGTGATGGGCTACGTGCTCTTCGTGAACATCCTCGTGCAGGCGGATGTGCTGGTGGTGAAGGCCGCCGCCCTCGCGCCGATCCGCGCGGCCCTGGCCAGCGAGGTCCTGCCTGCGTGGGTGTCGATCGTCGTCCCTCAGGCCGCGTCGGTCGCCGACCTGCCCCGCGAGGCCACCTCGGCCCTCGCCGGCCTCTTCCGCGCCACCCGCAACATCTCCCTCATCCCCTATCAGGCGGTGATCGCGATCACGTTCGTGGTCTTCCCCCTCATCTCCAAAGCCACCTTCGACGAGGATCGGGCCTCCACGATCCTCTACGTGCGCCAGGCCCTGCGCGTGACGCTCCTCCTCGTCCTCCTCCTCGCTACGGGGTTGGCCGCCGGCGGGGCCGATCTCCTCGCGATCCTCTTCGGCGAGGCCTACGGACTGGCCGAGCCCTGCCTGGCGCCGCTCCTGGGGGGCATGAGCGCCTTCGCTGTCCTCTACGTGATCCTCACGCTCCTCACCGCGGCCGGCCGGCCGGGCGATGCCATCACGATCGGAGCCGCCACGGCGGCCCTGCACCTCGGCGGGACCTGGGCCGCTGTCCGCTACGGCCAGGTCGGGCCGGCCCTCCTGGAGCGCGCCTCCTGGGCGGTGATGTTGGCCCTCGTAGTCGGTCTCGTGATGGGCGGGATGATGGCCCGCCATCGCCTCGGTCCCGTCGTCCCGTGGGGCACCGCCGCGCGCGCCTCCCTGGCCACCGTCGGGGGTATCGGCGCCAGCGTCCTCGTGGGGGGCGAGGGCCTCTGGGCGGTTTTCGTGCGTGCTGGCGCGGCGGGCGTAGCATGGCTGGTGATCGCCGTCGTGATCCGCGAGCTGCGAGCGGAGGATGCTCGCATCCTGCGCGACACCCTGGGGCGGCGCCGGAGCGGGAGGAGCCGAGATGAGACGCCACCAACCGAAGACAGGGAGGAGCCGTAGGCCCAGCGCCACGCTCCCTGTCCTGGCCCTCCTCTTCGCGGCCGCCACGGCCTGTGGGCCCGGCTACCGGAGCCCGGAGGAGAAGCTCCAGGACACGGCCACCCGCTTCAACGACAACGTGCGCTGGCAGCGCTACCGCGCCGCGGCCCTGGCCCTGCCTCTCGATCGCCGCGAGGCGTGGGTCGCGGCGATGGAGCGGGCCTCGCGCCACTTCACCGTCGCTGACTACGAGGTGAGGCCCGTCGAGGTGGGAGCCGAGCAAGCGATCCTGCAGGTCGACATGGTCTACCACCGCGTCGGTGGGGTGGTGATCGAGCAGATGCGCCGTCGCCAGACGTGGGGCTACGAGGGGGGAGGGTGGCTCCTGGTGGCGGACGTCGAGATCCCGCGGCTCGAGGGCCCTCCCCCGGACTCGCTTCCGGAGCTGAGCGCGCCCGCGAGCACGGCGGGGCTCGTCCGCTGAGCGGACACCCCTGCGATCAGACACCCTTGCGATCAAATGCCCGCGCGATCAGTTACCCGCGCGATGCGTTCGCTTGCTTCACCGGTCGAGCGACGAGGGCCACCTTCCCATCCTTGACACGCACGTCGTAGGTCACGTCCTTCCAGCCGTGCTGGGCGAGGTGCTTGTCGCGCTGGGCCTCGAGGCGCTTGACGAAGCGCTCGTACTCCACGGTGGGGTTCCGACCCACCTGGCGTTGGGCCTCCTGCCAGGACTCGAAGACCCTGCGGGAGTCCAGGCCGGCGGCCTCGGCCCCTGAGCCGGCGGCCGGCGGCGCCTCGGACTCGACGGTCGGGGGCTCACTGTCCTCGGTGGGCACCGCGGGGGCTCGGATCGGTGCGTTGCGCTCCCGCCTGAACTTGCCCTCCTCGATGAGGCGCATGATGCGATCCCAGTGGCGACAGAAGCTCGACCAGCGCTCCCGCACGTTCTGGAACTGGAATTTGATCGCGGTGTTGTGGGAGCGGAGGAGGTTCGTCTGCCTCAGATCCCGCATGTAGGCGTCCCGCTCTCGCTGAGGCGGGATCCGCTCGAGGCCCATGAAGAACCGGTCGTAAGCGACCCGCAGCTCCTCGAGCCGCTGGCGGTAGCGGGCGAGCTCCGCCTCCTCGCCGCGTCGCTGGTTCTTGAGGTCCTCGCCGCTCGCCATCTTCCGCCTCGCCCCTCGGCTGGCCTGGGCGGACCCCGGCGGGGGCCCGTCGACGGGCCCAATATACAGGGGGAACGTGGGCGCTGGGAAGCCGCGAGGGCGCCCCCAGGCGCGGCTTGACACCCCCGGGAGGCCGCAAGATGATGCGCGCCGACCCGCCCCAAGGACTCCAATTGGAGAGGACGCCATGATTCCTCGCGCCTCCGCACTCGGCTGCATCGCCGCCCTGCTCCTCGCTGGCCTCGTCGCCTGTCAGGGCCCGATCACCGAAGAGGATCTGGAGCTGTGGACCCACAACGACGTTGGCTTGCAGCGCATGCACGAGGTCATCGTGAGTCCCGAGACCCCCATGGCGACCCGGGTGCGCGCGCTCGAGAAGGTCGTCGAGAAGGGCTTCTCGAAGAAGGTCCGCGGCATCATCGACGAGATCAAGGACGATCGCGCCGAGATCGTGAAGTCCCTGACCGCGGAGCTGACCGATCACCTCGAGAAGAAATCCGAGGCTCAGTACGCGGCCAAGGACACCCTGCTCGCCCTCGACCGCTACATCGAGGCGGGGGACTACGAGAAGGTCAAGGCCGCCATCGGCAAGTGGGCCTTCACGGATATCACCTGGGAGGCCCCGCAGGAGACCGTGCAGAAGCTCGGCAATCGCATGTCGGTCGGCCAGATCGAGAGCCTCGATGCCGCGGGCTGGGAAGCCTCCGCGATTCTCCTGAGCCACGGCTTCAAGGTGGACAAGTGCCTGCAGATCCTCACCGAAGCCGAGAATCCGCAGGCCACCAAGCACATGCTCCGCGGCCTCAAGAAGCATCACGCCGAGTACGGAGTGCGCATCCACCACCTCCAGGCCCTCGCCGATACCGGCTCGGCCGAGGCCGCCACGTACCTCCTGGACATCTACCTCGATGGGGACAACGAGGCCGACGTCCGCGCCACCGCGTTCAACGCCGCGGTCGGCATGCTGGACAAGGAGGGCCTCAAGAAGGACTCCAAGGAGATCGTCGAGCGCCTTCTCAAGCTGATGGATGCCGGCGGCGTCGACGATCGCTGGACCGGCGCCCTGAACATCGTCCACATCGACGGCGTGAACCGCCTCGAGGACATCCTCAGCCGCTTCAAGAACGACAACGTCTACCTCGACGCGGACTCGGATGTGCGCAAGTCGATCGTCGACCTCTGCCTCGACGTCAAGGACAAGGGCCACGGCCCCGCCGCGTCGAAGGTCTTCAAGAAGCACATCAACGATACGAACCCCGTCATCGCCTCCATCAGCATCTCGTGCCTCAAGGCCTTCGGAGATCAGAGCGCGAAGGCGGCCATCGCAGCCCACATCAAGCCGCCCGAGGACCCAAACCAGGTGTCCTTGGCCTCGGTCTTCGGCGAGGGCTGGACCATGAGCCAGTTCGCCCAGAACGCCGTCGACGGTCTCGCCATGATCGGCGCCGCCGACGCGGACAAGGCCTCCAAGAAGATCGACGACATCGAGTATACGAACAAGGTCCTCCTCGTGATCTTCGAGATGAAGGAGGTGGGCGAGGCCTACACGACCCTCGTCGACACCCGCTTCTCCGAGTTCCAGACGAGCTACAAGGCCAACCCCGAGGCCTACAAGGAGGAGGAGCCGAAGCCCGAGGAGCCGAAGCCCGAGGAGCCGAAGCCGGAAGGCAAGTAGCGCGCCCTCGGGCCCCCCTCGCTCCCTTCCCGCGGCCGGGCCCGGCTGGCGAGGGAGCCTCGTCGCCTCCGTGTCTCCGTGCCACAGCGGAGCCACGGGCCCCTCAGCGGCGGATCCCTTCCCCCGGGCCCCAACGCGCCGTCGGCCTCGGAGAGGGCCGAGACCTCGTCAGAGGTCGAGATCCCTTGCACTGCTTCAGCGGTCGCTTCGGCCTCCTCCACGGTCTCGGAGAGGGCTCACGTCGACTCCTTCGCGGCGTGGCCATCGTCGGCGCGAGAGGAGGGTCAGGAGGCCGCCGGCAGCTCCGCACCCGACGGCTCCGCCTCCCAGGGCCGGACCGGCTCGCGGCCCAGCATGCGCATCAGGCGCTCGCCGAGGGGGGCAAGGGAGCCTCGGTCCAGGGCGCTCGTGGGTACGGCATCGTGCCGCCGGCAGATCGCGCCGATCGGGTAGTCCTCCGGCAGGAGGTCGACCTTGTTGAAGACCATCACCCGCGGCGTGTGGAAGACCTCCAGATCCTCGAGCACCCGCTCGACCGAGACGACGTGGTCCTCCCAGCCGGGCGAGCTGATGTCGACGACGTGCACCAGCACGTCCGCGACCTTCAGCTCCTCGAGGGTGGCCATGAAGGCCGCCACCAGATCCCTCGGCAGATCCCGGATGAACCCCACGGTGTCGGTGAGCACCAGCTCGGTCTCGTCCGGGAAGCGGAGCCGCCGCGTGGTGGGGTCGAGGGTCGCGAAGAGCTTGTCCTCTGCGAGCACCTTCGCCCCGGTCAGCGCGTTGAGGAGGGTGGACTTGCCCGCATTGGTGTAGCCGACGATCGCGGCGGTCGGCACCCGCCCGTCCGTGCGCCTTCGCCGCCGCCCGGCGCGCTGCTTGCCGAGCTTCACGATCTGCTTCTGGAGCGTGGTGATGCGATCCTTGGCCCGGCGGCGATCCACCTCGAGCTTGGTCTCGCCAGGGCCACGGCCCCCGATGCCTCCGGCGAGCCGGCTCAGGGCGGTGCCCTTCCCGACGAGGCGAGGCAGCGCGTACTTGAGCTGGGCGAGCTCCACCTGCAGCTTGCCATCGCGGGTGGTGGCCCGCTGCGCGAAGATGTCGAGGATGAGCTGGGTGCGATCGATGACCTTGGCCTCGGTGATGGCGGCGATGGAGCGCACCTGGCCCGGGGTGAGATCCCGATCGAAGATGATGAGCTCCGCCTCGCGCTGCATGCTCACGAGCACCAGCTCGTCCAGCTTGCCGCGCCCGATCACGTAGCGGGGATCGGGCTGGCGCCGGCGCTGGAGCAGGGTCTCCACGATCTCCACGCCCGCCGTGCGAGCCAGCTCCTCGAGCTCCGCCAGGCTGTCCTCCGGGTTCGCCTCCCCGAGCGCGCCGGTCGACAGGTGTACGGCCACCGCCGGCGTCCCACCCTCGCCGGTCGCCCGGGTCTTGCGGAAGCGCGCGAAGCGCCCCTCCAGCTCGCTCATCAGGGCGAGCACGTCCAGGTCCACCTCGCCGATGGGCTCCGGCGGCAGGACCTCCCACAGGCTGCCGTTCGGACCCGGTGGCACCAGGTGGGCCACCTCCAGGGTCTCGGCACGCCCGTCGGGGGAGGGCTGGATCACGGCTACGAGATCGAGCTGCAGCAGCATCAGGTCGGTCCGGTCGTCCCGCGTCAGGGCCTCGCCCTTCAGGTGCGTGTGCACCAGGCGTAGGCCGCGGAAGCGGCTCCTGCCCGCGCGCGCGCGACCTAGATCAGGGAGCTCCAGCTTGTCCGCGTCCCCCACCACCACGTGCTGGATGCGTCCCCGCCGATCCACCAGGATGCCCACCTGGCGCCGGATCCCATGGCTCACCTCCGCCAAGAAGTGGGCCAGCTCGACGCCCACCACCCTCTCCGGATCCACCGAGCGCCGGAAGACCCGCCCGAGGGCGTGCTTGTGGTGGGCCTTCAGGCCGCTGGTATGTCCGCTCAGGCGTTGGGAGATGGGGTCCTCCTCCGTGGGGGGGCTCGCGGGGCCGCGCAGGATAGGAGCCCCCGAGAGGCCCGCGCAAGGCGCTCCAGGAGCGGCCCCCGCTGCAGGTTCCGCCCCACGAACGGGTTCTGTCTCCAGAACGAGCCGTAATTGCCGGATATTGCTAGTGTTTTGCGGCGATCCCGGTCCTTGTGGACGGGCCCTCCTTCCACCAAGATAGCCGGACGCCGCGAGGCCCCTGGCCTTCGGCACCCACAGGCCCCCGAGCCCTCGGTGGCTCTCCCTTGACACCCCTCGACCGCACCGGTACACGCAACCGCCCCGCGTAGCATGGCGCCGGTCCGATCCTCTGGTCAGGCCGCTCGAAACAGGCAGGCGCATCGTGAGATTCCCCCCCCACATCCCCTCCCTCCAGGTCCCCCTCCCCGCCCTCGGCGCGTTGGCCCTGGGTCTGATCCTCGTCGGCGCCACCGCGGCGCCGGCCTCCGCGGCCGACGAGAGCGAGGACGGCGCGCCCGCCGCTGCTGTGTCGACCGTCAGCACCTCCGATGGAGCCGAAGAGGAGGAGGAGAGCCTGCCCCTGACCCTCTCTCTCGGCGTGGACGTGGGGGTCGGGCTCGGCTCCTTCGTCCAGCACGAGCTCCAGCAGCAGACCCAGGTGGTCACGGTCTTCGTGCCCACCGCCAGCTACAAGCTCACCGACGAGATCGCCCTGACCGGCTCGGTGGCGCTGTACTGGTACCAGATCATGGACTTCGGCACGCCCTACGAGAACGACAAGCTCCTGTGGACCGATGCCTACCTGAACGTCGGCCACTCGAGCATCTGGGCCGACGAGGACCTCGGCCTCACCCTCTCCGGCGCCTTCCGTGTCTATGCCCCCACCTCGAAGGCGAGCCAGTTCCAGTCGCGCTACCTGACGGTGCGGCCCGGCCTGACCATGGGCTGGAAGGCCGGCGACTTCACGCTCAGCGCCATCGCGCTCTTCGCCAAGTACCTCTTCTCCAGCTCGAACCCGCAGCTCGACTGTGAGGGATTCGAGGACTCCACCCAGTGCCGCGAGGGCCGCGGTCCCGACGTGGCCGGTGGCTTCACCAGCGAGAAGAAGGGCGGCGAGGTCTTCCTCCCTTCGTATGGCGTCAACTCCTTCTACGCCACGTGGGGGCTGAGCGCCGGCTACGAGATCGTCGAGGGCCTCAGCGCCTCCGCGTCGGCGACCGTCTACAACATCTTCGGCGTGTCCAAGGTTGACGTCGATGAGCTGTCGAGCCCCAATGCCCGGGTAGGCCGCCACCAGCTCGATCGCTTCATCACGTCGATCGCGCTCTCCTACACGGTCAACGCCAACCTCACGGTGGGCACCGACCTGACCACGGACACCTTCCGGCCCTTCGGGTCGGCGGGCGACGACCTCGTGGTCCTCGATTTCGAACGTGCACCCGACAACATCACCAGCTTGACTTTCTCTCTGAAGGGCACGCTCTAGCCGAGCGCGCGCCTCACTCCGGTCCCTGGGGCCGGATCCCTGCCACGACCCGGGAGGATCCTCCATGACCCGTCTCCGCCTCCGCCAGTCGAGCCGACTCGCCCTCGTGCTCGCGCTCTCTTCGCTCGCCGCAACGGCCTGCGTGGAGGACGTGGGCACCATCAACCGCACGGGCCCCGACCTGGTGGACAAGGAGGCCTTCGAGGGCGTCTGGTACTACTGGCAGACGGTCGCCGACGCGCCCTACTCGACGGCCTCGGCTTTCACCGGTCAGACCAACTTCGGCGGTGAGGCCAAGCTGATCTTCGAGGTCAGCGAGGACTTCCTGATCGCCTACCCGGTGGTCGCCGCGGTGGACGGCGCCGAGGAGGAGTTCCGCCTCCGGAAGATCCGGAAGTACTGGGACAAGGAGCATCGCGACGAGTTCGTGGAGATCTACGCGGGCCAGCCCATCGCGGTCTGGCCGATCAACCACTACGACGTGATCCGGAACTACAACACCTACAACGGTGCCCAGTCCAACGAGCTCGTAGAGAACAGCACCGATCGCCCGTGGTACGAGCGCGACTACGTCCGCGTCGAGTGGCACGATCAGCAGATGAGCCAGCTCTTCTTCTCGCTCTTCGGCGGGGTGGGAGGAGACAGCTACTTCGTTGGCGACGACAAGGATGGTGAGCCCGACGAGATGACCATCGACAAGGACGGTGGCTACATCGACTTCGTGGTGCGCTCGAAGGTCAACCCCTCCGGCCAGAGCCGCTGCTCGATCTTCGGCTTGAGCCCCTACGACTGCGCCGAGGCCATCGTGAAGGTGCGCCACAGCTTCCGGCGGGCCGACCCGAAGCGCGACTACGAGCCCATCCGCTACCACAACATGGAGCACCAGGATAAGTTCGGCTTCTTCCTCACCGAGCGCCCCCACTACGATGAGGACTACGGTCCCTCCTACGCCGGCAGCATCTCCTGGGCCAACCGCTGGAACCTCTGGGACGAGAACTTCGACTTCGTGAAGCCGACGGACGCCGAGGGCCAGGACCTCGACGTCGAGTGCTTCAACGACTTCGAGTGCGACGAGGAGATCGGCGAGCGCTGCCAGAAGGATACCAGCGCCTTCGACATGGGCTACTGCGCCAAGCCGACGCCCCGCGCCTTCGCCCAACGTGAGCTCCGCCCGGTCGTCTACCACCTGAGCGCCGACTGGCACCCGACCTACATGGCCGAGGCCTACGCCAGCGCAGAGGGCTTCAACGATATGTTCCGCGAGACCGTGTCGTGGCAGCTCTTCTACGAGGAGCAGGGCCAGTACGACGTGCGCGGCTGCAGCTCCCACTCGGACTGCCTCACCGGCGATGTCCTCTTCGATACCAGCGTCCCGGTGGACTACGACGCCATCCCCTGCCACGCCGACGCCGACTGCGGCGCCGTGGAGGACACCTTCTGCGGTCAGGACAAGTGGTGCGCCACCGCGCAGGCCTGCGGGGATACGGACGGAGACTCCGAGACCGACATGATCCCCTGCAAGCTCGGCCAGACCTGCTCGGGCGGCGTCTGCATGGAGGGCGGCGAGGTGGCCGAGTACATCGTGGACACCGTCGAGTTCCGCGGCTCCACCGTGGTCTACTACGGCGATGGCGCCATCGTGACCCACGACAACTTCTCGAACGACACCCTCGGCACCATCGCCGCGGGCGGCACCTTCGTCCGCTTCGTGCACGCGGCCCCCGACGCCGGCGACCTCAGCCTCACCGTCAATGGCGTCACCCTCCAGGGCGGCGACTTCGATGCCGCGATGGACTACGACCCGCAGGATCCGCTGACCGCCTCCTTCATGGCCTCGGTCCCCGCCGGCGTCGGCCTCGACTTCGTCGTCAACAAGGGCGGCAGCGAGGTGGCGACCACGGTCTCCGACCTCGTCGCCAACAACTCCTACCTCGTGGTCTTCAACGGTGACGACGTCATCGTCGCCGGTGCCACCTTCAACGACTCCAAGCAGGGTGTGCGCTTCATCCACGCCGCCAAGGGGGGAGGCAAGCTGGACTTCGCCCTCACCGGTGTGCGCCTCGACAAGGCCGTCGGCTACCGCCAGTCCACCGACTACCAGGACGTGGCCGGCTCGCTCCAGCGCGTGACCGTGACCACCGCCGGCACCCGCGGCGACCTGACCTGTTACACCGAGGATACCATCGGCCGCTGCGTCGGCTGGGGCGCCGACGTGACCACCGAGGATCTCAAGCGCCGGCTGGAGATCAAGAGCAGCCTCCCCGATATCTTCCTGCTCTGCGAGAACGAGTTCGATCCGAAGGCCGCGAGCGATCAGGCGAACATCGACGACGCCGACGACACCAAGACCACGGTGCTCGGCACCCCCTGCCAGCCCTTCCCGAACGAGGACGAGGACAACGACGGTGAGCCCGACGAAGGCGAGCTGCCCATGACCTGCCCGAATGGCATGGCCTGCCCGAGCCGCGGCTTCTGCCATGACGCCATCGACCAGGCCGGCCACTTCGGCGATGCCTGGTACTCCACCCCCGAGAACGCCGAGTGGTACGGCCAGGGCGCGGAGGACCTCGAGGTCTACAACCCCTGCGGCGATGTCCGCTTTGTCGCCAAGCCGATGGAGCAGAAGAAGATCGGCGACATCCGCTACAGCTACTTCTACTGGATCAACGAGATGATGCGCGCCGGCCCCCTGGGCTACGGCCCCTCCTACGCCGATCCCGAGACCGGCCAGCTCATCAGCGGCACCGCCAACATCTACGGCGCGGCGGTCCACACGTACAGCCAGTACGCCGCCGACCTCATCGCCTTGGTCAACGGAGATCTGAGCGCCGAGGAGGTCATCACCGGTGCGTGGATCCAGGAGTACCTGAAGTCCAAGGGCCTCGGCGATGGCACCGGCCCCGGCCCCGACAAGGCCGAGGACTTCCAGTCCACGACCTTCTCGTCGTTCGCCGAGGATCTGTATGGCGAGGACAAGACGGACGAGGCCGCGGCGGCGATGCCCACCGATGCCCTCACCTTCGAGGGCCACGAGGGCCACGAGCACGGGGCCCCGAGCCTCGAGGCGGCCGGCGGCCTCGCCGCGCCCCTCGCCGACTTCTTCAAGACCCTGCCGGGCACCGAGTCCTCCATCGCCGGCGCGATGGTCCCTGACTACATGTACCCCGAGATGATGGAGCTCATGCGGGATCCGGCTCTGCTCAAGCAGAAGATCGAGACCGAGCTGCCCATGGTCGATCCCGGCTACTTCCAGAGCCGGATGGACAAGATCCGGGGCCACTGGCTCGAGGATCTGCTCATCAACAACGAGATCATGACCGCGGCCGAGCACCTCGATCCCGAGGGCGAGCTGAGCTGGAAGGAGCTCAAGGATCAGCTCAGCCCGGCCTCCTGGGCGACCCAGCACGCCATCGAGCAGGAGGAGCTCCGCACCCAGTGGTTCATGAAGCAGAATATGTACATGGCCGACTTCGTGGACGACTCCCTCTGGGGCCTCGCTAAGGAGCTCAAGGAGACCATGGGGCTCGACGGAGAGGAGCTCCGCATCGAGGTGGGGCGCCGCATCCTCCGCGGCGTGCTCGAGCACGAGATCGGCCACACCGTGGGCCTGCGCCACAACTTCTCGGGCTCCACCGACGTCTTCAACTTCTTCGACGAGTACTACTCGATCCGTGAGAAGGAGGTCATCGTGTGCCCGGTCGGCGCCGACGAGTACTGCGACCAGATCACCGGCCAGGCGTGCGTCGGGACCTCCTGCTCCGCCGATACCGACTGTCTGACCGGCTTCATCTGCCAGGCTGGCGACTGCTCCGCGCCCGATCCCAAGGAGCCCGAGCAGCTCATCCCCGCCGGCGTCTGCGCGGCGCCGCAGTCCGATACGGTCTGCGCCTCCGCGTCCCAATGCGGCGACGGCGAGCTCTGCTTCAACGGCCAGTGCTTCGAGCCGGTCGAGCAGTTCGTGCCTCGCGTCTGGATGACCGACAACGAGAAGGCGGCGAAGCGCACCGAGTACCAGTACACCTCCATCATGGACTACGGCGGCCGCTTCAACTCGGACTTCGTCGGTCTCGGCAAGTACGACTACGCCGCTATCCAGTTCGGCTACTCGCAGCTCGTGGATACCTACGTCGACACCTCCCACTGCTGGGATCGGGTCGATAGCGCGGCGAACCTGCAGGGCGGTCAGCCCCAGGAGTACTCCTGGTACTGCAACTCCCGCTTCTGGCCGACCCGCGGCACGGGCTTCTTCCACAGCTTCAACTACCTGACGAACTACATCGGCGTGGAGCAGAACCTGAAGCGCATGCCCCGCCCCTACGAGCAGGTCAAGTACCAGCGCGAAATGGTGGTCAACGACGATCGCGAGTACTTCGACATGGAGTACATCGAGGTGCCCTACGCCTTCTGCTCCGACGAGTACCGCGGCAACATGGGCTGCTACTACTTCGACATGGGCATCGACATGGGCGAGATGGCTCGCCATGCGACCGACCAGCTCGAGCAGTACTACCTCTTCGACGCTTTCAAGCGCGAGCGGCTCTACTTCGGCTTGTACGGCAGCCCCTTCCGCTACTTCGGGCGCATCATGGATCGCTACATGCGCGTCCTCGGCGATGTGGGCATGTTCTACGGCTTCTACAAGGTCTTCCTCTTCCGCTACGGCTGGTTCCAGTCCTGGCTGGACAACCCCCTCGGCGGCCGCACGATGGACCTCGCCGCCAGGGAGGCCTTCGGCAACCTGATCAACGCGGTCTCTTCGCCCGCGCCGGGCTCGTACCGATACGACGACGATAAGGATGCTTATGAGAACATCAGCTTGCAGACCGGGCATCCGGACAGCGAGCTGGACATCCCCTTCGGCATTGGACGCTTCCCGTACACGCAGTTCGGCTACCAGCTCGGCTACACCTACGCGGAGCATCCCCTCTGGTTCGGCAGCTTCTGGGAGAAGATCGCTGCGCTGTTGACCCTGACCGACTCCACCGCCTACTTCGTCGACCAGTTCGTCGGCGAGCAGTCGGTGAATACCGGCACGGCCGTGGGCTTCAACACCGTCTTCTCGGACGAGATGAACAGCTTCCTCGGCGGCATCATCGCGGACGACATGAACCGCTACACGGGGCGCCTCATCCAGGGCAAGTACACCCCGCCCTCCATCGCTATGCGCGATACGGTCGGCGAGATGGTCGAGCCGGCGCTCAATAACTTCACCCTGAAGCTCTACGCGGCGCTCTACGGGCTTGCTTACCTCCCGGCGGGCTTCGACCCGCGCTTCATCGACGCCACCGCGGTCTTCATGGAGGGCGATACCTTCTACTTCGACCACGCCGTGGTGCCCGGGGTCGTGGAGCATCGCTTCGAGGATCCCATCGGCGGCAAGGTCTACGTGGCCTACTCGAATAATTACGGAGCCGATGGCTCGGACTCCATCTCGGCCGGCGCTGTCATGGTCGACGTGGCGCAGGACCTCGCGGATCAGTGGGAGGAATCGAGCGGAGCGGAACGCCTCGCTATCGAGGGACGCCTCGCTGATG
>CAZEHU010000018.1:0-13659 GCA_964511605.1 uncultured Myxococcales bacterium | reverse complement strand
CGCTGGGCCTCGGCCTCGACCACCTCAGAGGTCGCCGGCACCATCCCCCCCTCAGCGTCGAAGAGCCGCAGCCACGGCGTGTCCTCCGGGTGCTGCAGCCAGCTTCCGTGTACCACCCCGAGGCTCAGGCCGACGCTGCTCAGGGGCAGCCGACCCTCCGCGTTCGGCTCCGTCCTCACCAGGCGCCGCCCATCGTGGCGCCACGCCTCGAGCTCGAGGCTGAAGGGGTCGTAGAGCACGTAATCGCTCACGCGCCAGACCTGCTCGTAGATCCTCTTCTTCTCGCCTTTGTCCATCTCGCGGGTCGAGTCGCTGAGGATCTCGATGACCAGGTCCGGCAGACGCCCCTCTTCCTTCCAGGCGACCCAGTACAAGCGGGGGTGCGGGTCCACGTTCAGCACCGCGAACACGTCCGGCCCTCGAAAGTCCCGGCCCCTCGTCTGGAGCTCGCTGAAGTACACGAACATGTTGCCGCTGACGTAGGCGTCCTGGTCGCTCTCTCGGAAGACCCGCTGGAGGAGCTCGATCAGCAAGGACATCTGGTCCCGGTGGCGCTCACTGTCCATGGGCTCTCCATCCGAGCAGATCAGCTCGTCGTCGCTGGGCGGGGCGACCTCGTGCCGGAGATCGATGGCGGGCTCGGGGCTCATCGAAGGTGAGCATAGGCCCCGCGCCCGACTCCTGTCGACCACGGAGCCCAGGTTCGATCGGCCAGCGGGCCAGCCGCTTCGCGGCGGTCCTGCCGGCCGATCGAACCTCCTCCGGGTGGCGACTCGGGGAGGATAGTGTGGACGCTCGTGGTATGCATTCCGCGCCGTGAGGACCCCACGACCCATCGCTCGTCTCGACCGCTACCTCCGCGCCGCCCGGCTCGCGGCGCTTCTTGACTGGCGTCAACTACTTCTTCCGGTTGGCGACAACTATTCTTGCCGGTCGTCGTGTTCAGCTCATGAGCCGACGGGATGGCCTTCGCTTACTCGGTGATGAGGGCTTGGCGGCCACCGCTTGTCCGGGGAACTGCCGCATGGGCACCATGGGCTTCCAGGTCGGGGACCTGGATCTGGACGGCTGGGTGGAGCTCCTCTTCGGCAATGGGGGGCCGGTGGACAGCGGGGATGAGGTCAACTGGCTCGTCTCGGCGCGGCCGAGCGTCACCGGGAAGGGGATCGCGTGGACCGACCGCACCGCCTACATCGACGTCCCGGCGCCCGTCCCACCGGGCGCCGAGGGCAGCTTCCCACCCTACCCCTACCGCACGCACGGCTCCCTGTTCCTGGACTACGATCAGGACGGAGACGTCGATCTCTTCCTGGGCAACGGCGGCGCCCAGGCGGATCAGGCGGAGCCGAACCGCCTCTTCCGCAATGAGGCCGAGCCCAAGCACGGCTGGATCCTCCTGGACCTCCAGGGTCCTCCGGGCAATCCCGATGGTCTCGGCGCCTTCATCGGCGTGACGGAGGGCAGCCCGTTGTCCGGTGGCTGGGCGGTGCGCCACCACCTCGCCGGGAGCTCGGGGTTCTTGAGCAACGCCCCCCCCCAAGCCCCTGATCGGGGTGGGCCTGCGGCAGGGTCCCTTCTCGGTCTCCGTGCGCTGGTCCAATGGCAGCGTGGATCACCTCGTCGGCGTCGAGCTCGGCACGGTCGCGGCACTCTTCCAGGGCGTCGGCCTTCCTTGAGATCGAGGGACAAAGCGTCCATTGGATTCTGGGTGTTCGGCCAGCCTCGAAGGCGACCAGTGGCTGCCGCCCCTGGGTCAGGGCTGCTCGGCCCCCACCTGCGACCTCGTCGCCCAGGCCCTCGGCGGGGATGGCGTCCTCCACGGAGACGACGCCCCCATCGCACCCCCCCCCCAGAGGACGCCCTCGGCACCCTCGCCCCCCACGACCTGTAGCCCCGCCGCCTGTCGGATTCAGCGAGAGCCCGCCGCCCTGTTGCCAGTGCCGCGCGCGGGACCGTGGGTGCCAAGGGGCGCGCGAGGTTGGGCTGGGGCTAGGGCCGGGGCCTTCCCTGTGAAGAACCCCAGGGCAGGGGAAGTGATGAGGCCCAGGGCGCGGACCCACATGGCCTACGCAGCGTCCGCGGGCACGAGCGCCCGGCAGCGGATGATGGCCTCGCGTAGCTCTTCGGGGGTCCGGGCGGCGCGGAGCTCGGATAGGAGGGGGGTCGAGAGGGCCAGGCGGGCGATTCCGCTCAGGAGGAGGAGGTGGGTGCGGCGCGCGCCGGGGGGACCCAGGGTGGTGAAGAGGACGTCCACCGGCTGCCCGTCGGGCGCCCCGTAGTCCATGGGCTCGGCAAGGGTGTAGATGCCCAGGCGGGCCTCGGTGAGCTCGGGGATGGTGGCGTGGGGCATCGCGATGCCGTCCCCGATCGCCGTGCTCTGCTCCCTCTCCCGCTCCCAGAGCAGGGCCTCGATCCTCTCGGCGGCCACGCCCGGGAGCGTGGAGGCCGAGGCCTCCGCAAGGTGGCGAAAGAGCTCCTCCCTTCTTAGCGGCGGGAGCTGCACGCCGAGCGAGCCGGCGTCGAGGTGATCGAGGAGGTCGAAGGCCTCCGGCCCGCTGCGCTCGCTTCGGCGTGTGACGACCGCGTGGGACTCTCGCTGGGGGGTCTGGAGCTGCAGGACCGAGCAGCCGGCGCGTCGCACGAGGTCCTGAGTCTCCGTGCCGAGCATCCGCTCTATGAGACTGGTGGGAGGGGCGGCGGCGATGACGAGGAGGTCGTAGGCTGCCGACGCGCGGGCGACGCCCGTCGCCATCTTCCGGCCCCTCAGGATGCGCACCTGGTGGGGTGCGCCGCAGAGCCACGCCAGCTCCTCGAGGTAGGCGGTCTCCTCCTCGAGGCGCTCGTCGTCGCCCTCGGGGACGAAGCGCGCGAGGGTCAGCCGTGCCTTCTCGAGCTGGGCGAGGTGGTCTGCGGTGCCGACCACGAGGGCGTCGTGGGGGCCGGGCTCCACGTGCACCAGGATCTCCCGGATGTAGCGGACCCCAGCGTCGTGGAATAGCGCCATCTTCACCGGCACGTGCTGGCTGAACCAGCCGAGGGGGTTGGACTGGAAGACCCCCTGCCGCGTGCGACCACGATCGTCCATCACCATCCACTCACAGCCCATGCGGCTGACGGCGCGGCTCACCGTCTCGACGGCGTCGCGCGTGACCACCGTGTCGAAGTGGATGTCCGCGTGGTGCTGCTCCGCCATCGCGGCCAGCCGGCGACGTAGCGACTCCTCGATGGCGTCATCGTCCGCCATCGCGTGGATCAGGGTCTGCTCCGGGATCTCCGTGATGTGCAGCACCTCGACCGCGCGCCCCTCGGCGAGCGCCGCCCCCATCTCCACGAGGGTCTCCGCGGAGCGCTCCCCGCCGAGCAGCGGCACGAGCACCGCCGCGCGCGCGGGCAGCGCGTCCACCATGTCGGTCGCGACAGCCGGCAGCACCATCTGAGAGTCGGAGCGCAAGAGCTCCTGCCGTCTGCCGAGCCGGCCAAGGACGCCTCGGCGCGTCACCTTCCGGCGACCGTAGACAGCGTAGAGCAGGGCGCCCGGGACCGCCGCGCCGAGGGCGGCGGCCAGCCCGGTCATGCCGAGCGTCGTCAAGAGCCCCAGCCCCAGCAGGATGCCGAGGCCCTGGAGCCACGGGTACATCGGCGCGCTCCAGGCGGGCCGATACCAGCGCGCGTCGCTCTCCCGGAGGACAATGACCGTCATGCAGGTCACGGTGAAGATGACGATCTTGAAGGCGCTCGCCAGCTTGGCGATCCTCTCGACGTCCAGGGTCAAGATGGCGACGGCCATGAGCGCAGCCGTCAGCAGGATGCACGCCACGGGCGTCAGGAAGTCCACGTGCACCTGGTGGAGGAACGAGGGGAGCAGCTTGTCCCTCGACATCGCGAAGGGGAAGCGCGAGCTCGCCAGCACACCCGCGTTGGCCATCGAGGTCATGGTCACCACGCCCAGCAGCGCGAAGAGCAGGCCCGCGCCCGGTCCCCCGACCCCCAGGGCCAGGGTGTGCACCGGCTTGAGGTCCCCCGCCAGGGCCTCCGGCGAGACCACCCCCACCATCGCGAAGGTCACCCCCGCGTACAAGAGCGCGGCCAGTCCCAGGCTGATCATGATACCCAGCGGCAGGTTCCTCTCCGGCCGGTCTACCTCCTCCGCGATGGCCGCCACCTTCGTGACGCCTGCATAGGAGATGTAGACGAATGCCACCGCGCTGAAGAACCCGCCCATGCCCTCGGAGAAGGCGTGGTCCAGGTGCGCCGGCTGCACCGCCGCCATGCCCCAGGCCGAGAGGCCCCCCAGCGCCAGCGCGGCGATGGCCACCACCACCTTCTGGACCACCCCGACCTTCTTCACGCCCAGCACGTTCAGGGCCACGACGAGGCTCAGCAGGGCAAGGGCCGTCGGGATCTCCGGCAGCTCCGCGATGACCCCGAGGTAGGCACTGAACCCCACGAGGGCGAAAGCGCTCTTCAGGAGCAGCGAGAGCCAGAGGCCCAGCCCCGCGATGGTGCCCGCCAGGGGCCCGAAGGCGCGGTCGATGTAGACGTAGGTCCCGCCGGACGTGGGCATGGCGGTGGCCAGCTCGGCCTTGGAGAGCGCCGCCGGGATCACGCAGATCCCGGCCACCACGTAGGCCAGCCACACGCTCGCCCCGGTCTTCGCCACCGCCAGCCCCGGCAGCACAAAGAGCCCGGAGCCCAGCATGGCGCCCATGCTGATGCCGACGACGGGTCCCAGGCCCAAGGAGCGCTCGAGCGTCTTCACGGGGCCTCCATACCACGAGGCCTGCCCCGCCGCCTCCATGCCCCCGCAGCACCGAGAGGCCATCATGACCCCATTGTCCTCATGGCCGCCAGCGACCTGACGGCCTACCTGGCCGCCGCCTGGCGGCGGGCACAGGGGGTGAGGCCGTGATCGTGACGAAGAGCGGGGACCGCGGGCTGGGGGGCGTCCCGCCGGGTGCTTGAACCGGCCTGCGCGCTCCCTCCCCCTGGAGCGCCCACTCGCGCTTCCGGCGCTCACCACCTGCCGCCGCTCCCTTCCCACCCCTCGAGGACATCGAGATCACCGCGTGCACCTCCGGCGGCGACGGGGGGGCGATCTACGCGGAGAACTGCACGCTCATGATCCGCAACACCCTCCTCCACCACAACACGGCCAGCGCCGACGGCGGGGACCTGTACGCCCAGGGCTCCACGGTCACCGTCGAGCAGTGCACCCTCGCCGACAACTCGGCCGGCAACGGCGGAGGGCTGCGCCTGCCCAACGGCGGCCAGCGTATCGTCGTGAACACCATCCTCTACGGCAATGAGCCCACACAGATCGGGACGAGCTCGGAGGCCATCGCGGTGAGCTACTCCCTCGTCGAGGGCGGCTGGACCGGCGAGGGCAACCTCGACGCCGCCCCCCTCTTCACCGACGCCGGCTCCGGCGACTACAGCCTGCAGCCCGGCTCCCCCTGCCTCGAGCCCGGCGACCCCGACCTCGACGGCGACGGACTGACCTTCGAGGACGACCCGGACGATCAAGATCCCGACGGCACGCGACTCGACATCGGCTGGGGTCCTGGGGCCTCTCTCCCTGCGCTCCCCCCTTGACCATGTGTTGCGCGGTTCGCAACACATGGGGCCATGAGCGCGCACGACCCGCAGCCCGAGCCCGTCAAGCACCCTGGCCGCCGCCTGGCCGAGGACTACCTCGCCCCCCTCGACATCCGCCCGGCCCAGCTCGCGCGCGCCCTGGGAGTCCACCGCAGCACCATCTCTCGCCTGCTGCGCGGCAAGTCGCGGATGACGCCGGCGCTCGCCGCCCGGCTGGGGGCCTTCTTCCAGGTGCCGGCTCGGTGGTTCCTGGTGCACCAGCTCGAGTGGGAGGAGGGCCAGGTGGATGCCGAGGTCGTGGCCGGCGAGGTGGAGCCCTTCGCCGAGCGCTCGTCTACGCTCATCACGCGCCGATCGGCGACACGCCTGCGGGCCGCTGACACCCCGGCGCCGAAGGCCGCACTCGCTACGGTCTCCGCTGAGTTCGAGGCTCGACTGCGCGCTGCCGCTGCCGCCCTGGACGACGGAACTGCGCCGGAGTTGGAGCTCGTGGTCGTCGACTACGGCGGCGGGTATCGCGGCGTCGAGAGCCGCCGAGCGGTCCCCCCCGGGACGGAGGACGCCACATGAACCTCGAGAGGCTGAAGGACGCTGTAGCGGCAAGGGTCCTGATGGATGCCCTCGATGTATCGCGCCGCCTGGCGAACCTCGGGATCCCCCACGCGCTCATCGGCGGCCTCGCGGTGGGGATGCACGCGCTTCCTCGGGCCACCAAGGAAGTGGACTTCCTGGTCGACGAGAGCGCGTTCGAGGTGACGGCGCCGCGCCTCGTCTTCCGGCCCGAGCTCCGCGAGATCGTCAAGGTCGGCGTCGTCGACCTCCTCCTGATCCCGGACGCCATCTCGGCCCTCCGAGACCAGCTAGAGCTGCCGACCACCGATGCTGTCCCCGTCATCGCACCCTCGGGGCTTGTCGCCCTCAAGCTGGATGCGTGGCGCCCGCAAGACCGCGCTGACGTGGCCTCGCTGCTCGGCGCCGGGCTCGACGTCGAAGAGACCGCGAGGTTCCTCCGCTCCCATGCGCCCCACCTCGCGGAGCGCTTCGAGACCTGCGTCGAGGGCCAGAATTGAGCTCCAAGCGGAGCCCGCGCCCTCAAGGCACGGAGGCCTCCGCAGCCACCACCTCGATCGCCAGCGGTACCTCCTTGGCCGGCAGGCTCCACAGCTCGAAGGACAAGAGGTAGGTCCCCCCCTCGTCCACCGGCCCCAGCTCCGAGGGCCCGCTGTCGCCGGACCAGCGCAGCGAGGGCGAGTCGAGCATGAAGGGCTCGTCGTCCCCTGGGGGTGGCGGCAGCGACAGGCGCAGGTTCACGTGGCCGCTGCTCGGCTCCGGCACCGTGGCCTGGACGCGGAGCGTCTGTCCGGCCTGCAGCTCGAGCTCGAGCCACTCCTCCACGTCGTCGCAGAGGTAGAGCGTCGGCGTCGCCGGCAGCGCGTCGATCCGGTGGGGGTTCAGGAAGGTCCAGATGGGACCCAGGCCATCGCTATCCTCCGGGCAGCCGTCGACCACCACATGCTCGCACGCCGGGGTATCCGGCGGGACCTCGGTGCAGGCGGCTGCCTGGATGTCCGCGGCGCAGACCGAGGCCAGCTCCGCATTCACCCACGGGTGGTCCCAGTCCTCGCCTCGCGACAGCACGTTGTCCTCGACACACTTGGCCTTGTTGGGCCCGCACTCGTACCAGATCGAGTCGCACAGGTAGTTGCAGTCGGAGTGGAAGCGCGAGCAGCCCACCTCGATGAGGTCCTCGGCCACCTGCTCCACCGTGGCTGCGTCGCTCTGCCAGGCTCCCGGCACGGGGTCGCCGAGCTCGAAGGAGCCTCCGGCCACCACCGTGCCGCCGCCTCCGGTCCCCCCCGCTCCGCCGCCGGTCCCAGCGCGGCCACCCGTGCCGGTCGTCGCGCCGGTACCGCCGCCCACTACCCCTCCACCGCCTCCACCGCCCCCGGGGGCGGTGTCGCAGCCCGCGACACCGATCACGAGCGTGGAGGCCCCCAACACCAGGCACGGCAGCGTCATGCTCTTCATGGCCGTGCGATACACCCTCCGGGGCTCCCGAGTCCACGAGAACGAACCCCGAAAACCTCTGGATTCAGGATCGCGATGGCGCTACATGCGCCGCGCCGCGGGCCTCCCGGGAGCC
This sequence comes from uncultured Myxococcales bacterium, assembly GCA_964511605.1. Classification (GTDB taxonomy): domain Bacteria; phylum Myxococcota_A; class UBA9042; order PHBI01; family JACKFB01; genus CAZEHU01. The sequence goes on along the minus strand of CAZEHU010000018.1, from coordinate 5,921 downwards.
CGCCTGCGTCCCGCCCCCGCAATTCGGACGAGGTCCCCATGCGTCACCCGCAGTCATCGGTGCTGATCTCCCTCACCCTCCTCTTCGCCCTCACCCCTGTCGCACCTACGGCCTGCGACTCCGGGGCCGAGGACAGCAGCGCCGCGGAGTCCATCGAGACGGAGACCGCGGCCGAGGGCGGCCAAGGCAGCGAGGGCGCGCCTGTCTCGGATCCGGAGGGCGCCGAGTCGGTAGGCACCGTCGAGGGCGGCACGCCGGACGCCACGCCGACCTCCACCCTGCCGGAGGTCTGGGGCGTCACCCCCCTCGAGGACCTCGACCCCTCGCCGGCGATCTACGAGGTGGAGCTGCGGGCTGCCGATCAGCCCATGACCCTCCTCGACCTCGACCTCGACATGTACGCCTACAACGGCTCCCTGCCCGGCCCCCTCCTGCACGTCGACAAGGGCCAGAAGGTCGTCGTCCACTTCACCAACGATCTGCCCGAGCCCACCACCGTCCACTGGCACGGCCTGCGCATCGCGAACCTGATGGACGGCACGCCCCGCGTGCAGGATCCGGTGCAGCCCGGTGAGACCTTTACGTACTCCTTCGTAGTCCCCGACGCCGGCTCCTACTGGTACCACCCCCACGTCAATACCAACGAGCAGCTCGAGAAGGGCCTGTACGGCACCATCATCGTGCGCGACGAGCTCGACCCCACCTACGATCTCGAGCGCTTCGTCGTGCTCGACGACATCCTCCTCGACGCTGACGGCCTGCCCCCCTTCCTCCGCTACCACATGGAGGCCATGCACGGCCGGACGGGCAACGTTCTGTTGACCAATGGCTCCACCGAGATCCTCGAGGGCCAGGCCTCGGACGGCCAGGTGGAGCGCTGGCGCCTCGTGAACACCGCCAACGCCCGCACCATGTCCCTGAGCGTCAGCGGCGCCACCTGGCGCGTCATCGGAACCGACGGTGGCCTGCTGCCCGAGCCCTACACCACCGATCGCGTCGTCCTCCCGGTCGGTGCCCGCTACGACGTCGAGGTCACCTACGACGGCGAGGGCCCCGTCGAGCTGATTCAGCACGTGCTCACCCTCAATGAGATCGACGAGGTCGTGGAGGCGGAGATCGTCGCCATGAGCATCGGCGTCGAGGCCGCCGTCGCGCCGCCGACGATCGTCGAGTGGCCCGAGATCCCCGCCCTCCCCGCGGAGACCCCGACGGAGACCCACATCATGATGCTCGACGCGGTGAACACCCCGGGCGTGGGAGTCCAGTGGCTGGTGAACGGCAAGGCCCACGATCCCCAGCCGATCTTCGGCGCCGTCGTCGGCTCCACGGTCGCCATCAAGCTCTTCAACCTCGCGGGCCCCGAGCATCCCTTCCATCTGCACGGCCAGTTCTTCCGCATCGTGGCCCGCAACGGGGAGCTGGTCGATGAGCCTGGCCTCCGCGACACGGTCCTGCTCCCCGGCATGGAGAACCTGGAGATCCACGCCTCCATGACCAACCCTGGTAGCTGGATGGCCCACTGCCACATCCTGGAGCACGCCGTGCTCGGCATGATGAGCGAGTTCGCGGTGGTCTACCCGTAGCGAGACGTCGCGCCGCGGCGCTACACTGGGGGCGTGACCTCGCGCCGCAAAGGCCCCGCGCTCGCTATCGCCCTCACGCTGCTCTCCGCGGCGCCCCCTGGACCCGCGGCCGCCACCCAGGCCGCCCCCGCACCGGACCCCGCACCCGACGGCCTGGCCCAGCGCGACCGGCCGGTCTCCCGGATGTGGACCGCCGCCGGGGTCCTCCTGGGGGTCGGCGCCGTGGCCACCGTCGCCGGCATCGTCAAGGGCCTCGCGGCCTGGGATGGCGCCCAGGAGGGCAGCGAGGACTGCGGCGAGCCACCCTACGACTACACCTGCGGCCCCGAGGGCCTGGCCCTCCGCCGCCAGGCCCGCCGCGACGCCTACCTCGCCACCGCCTCCCTCGTCGGCGGGCTCACCGCCCTCGGCCTCGGGGCCCTCAGCGCCTCGATGGCCTCCGGGAGCTGGGCCGCGATCACGACCCCTCTCCCCGGGGGCGGCGCGGTGGTGGTCGAGGGTCGCTTCTGATGGGGCCGGCGGTCCGCCTCGTGGTGCTCCTCACCGCCCTGGCCGCGGCGGCGACCTTCGGAGGCTGCACCGTCCTCGCCGACCTCTGGCTGCTCGACGAGCTGGACTGCGACAAGGTCCCCCCGGACGTCCCAGAGGAGCTCGTCCGCTCCTGCGTGCTCTCGGTCTCCTGTGGTCCCTTCGCGCCCGACCTCTGGATCGGTGAGTGCATCAGCAACGCCCAGCCCCTCTCGACGGCGTACCATGGCTGCCTGGAGGAGGCGGAGAGCTGCGACGACGTCGAGGCCTGCACCGGCCTGCGTATGGTGGCCGCCGAGGCCTGTGCTGGCGCCCCCACCGGCTGGCACTGTGACGGCGACGTGGCCGTCCGCTGTGATGCCGGCAACCGCTACAGTGTCGACTGCGCTGTCCATGGCGCCACCTGCACGCTCTTCCCTGTCGGTGTGGCAGCGGGCTCCACCTGGCCCTGCGCCCTGCCCGTGCCCGACCCGGGCTGCGAGGTCGAGGGGGCCTGGCACTGCGCGGGCGACGAGCTCTCCTTCTGTGCCCTCGGCACGCGCTGGGGTCGTGACTGCGCGGCGACCGGCCGGCACTGCCTCGACACCGGGGAGGGCCCGCGCTGCCAGCTCTCCGACGAGGTCTGCGATCCCTGGGCCGACCTGTCTCGCTGCGAGGGCCACACCCTCGTCGACTGCACCCCCGACGACGTCACCATCCGCTACGACTGCGCCGCCGGGCTCGGCGCCTGCAACATCCTTGGGTGCGTGCCCGCCGGTTGCGAGCACCCGGCCTTCGCCCCGGACTGCGAGGAGGATTGCCTCGAGGGCACGACCATGCGCGTCTGCGTCGGTGGCGACTCCCTGTACTCCCAGGCCCTCGAGGTGGACTGCGCGGACTACGGCTTCACGGGCTGCGCTCAGTACTACGACAACCTGGGGTATACGCGCGTGAGCTGCCTCTAGCTCCCCGACCGGGTCCGCCGGCTCCACGCCGAAGAGGGAGCGGGGCGAAGGGGACCGAGGGGTTGGGGGGCGAGCACAGGCCGCCGCGGGACAGGGGAGGGCGAAGGAGAGCCGGGGCCGACCGGGCTACCAGGTGGACTGAACGCGCCCCAGGAAGTCATACGGGTAGGGTCGTTCCCACGCGCTCGCTTGGTCGAGGCGAGCGAGCTGGTCGTCGGACAGGTGCAGATGGGCGGCGCTGAGGTTGTCTTCGAGCTGGGTCATCGTTCGGGCGCCGAAGATCACGCTCGTCACCATCGGCTTGTGGAGGAGCCAGGCCAGGGCGACCTGGGCCACGGAGGCGTCGGCCTCGGCGGCGACCTCGTCGCAGGCGGCCAGGATCTGCCAGTTCTTCTCGCTGCCGAAGGCCTCGAGGCGGCTCCGCCACCGCTCTAGGCGCGAGCCCTCCGGGGGCGGCCGATCCCTGCGGTACTTGCCGCTCAGGAAGCCCCCGGCCAGCGGCGACCAGGGGATGATGCCCAGGCCGAAGCGGCGGCAGGCGCTCACGTGCTCACGCTCGAGGTCCCGCTTGACGAGGCTGTACTGCATCTGGAGCGCGATGAAGCGCTCGAGGCCCCGGGTGCGGCTGATCCACGCGCTGTCGGCGAGGCGGTAGGCCGCGTAGTTCGATGCGCCGATGTAGAGCACCTTGCCCGCGCGCACCAGGTCGTCGAGGGCGCGCAGGGTCTCCTCCTCGGGCGTGTCGATGTCCTGCATGTGGACCTGGTAGAGGTCGATGCGGTCGGTCTTCAGCCTCTTCAGGCTCTCCTCGACGCAGCGAACGATCCGGTAGCGGCTCGCGCCGGAGCCGTTCGGGCCCTCGCTCATTCGGAAGCGGAACTTGGTGGCGAGCACGAGCTCGTCGCGGCGGCCGTCCTCCTGGAACCAGCGCCCCATCACCTGCTCGCTCAGGCCGTCCTGGCCATAGACGTCGGCGGTGTCGATGAAGTTGATGCCCTCGTCGAGGGCCCGGTTCATGATCGCGCGCGCCTCCGCCTCCGGCGAGCCCACGCGATGCATGAAGCTCTTCTCGTCGGCCTCCCCGAAGGTCATCGCCCCCAGGCATAGCGTCGACACCTCCAGCCCGCTCTCCCCCAGTCGACGGTACTCCATCGCGCCTCCCCGCCGGCGCGGAGCCCCTCGCCCCCCGGCACAGGCTCCATACCACGCTCCACCTCCACCGCGCTCACGATGGCACGGACTCCGGAGAGCCCGGGGCGGCTCAGAGCACATGTCCAAGGCGTGTGGTCGCCGGCAGGAGCCTGACCTCGTAGCGCACGCCTCCATGGAAGACCTCGGCGCTCAGGCGCTCGCTCGGAACGCCGTCGACCCCGACCCGCCCGAATTCGTCGGTGGTGCCGACCCCCTCGTCGCGCAGGCTCCCGTGCTCGTCCAGGACGCGGTAGCGCACCTCGGCGCCGGCCACCGGGAGGGAGACCCCATACTCCACCCGCCGAGGCGCGGCCTTGAAGAGCTCCCGATCCACCGTGGGGTCCTTGACCACCCGCGGCGCGATCATCGACTGCGCCGGGTTCAGGTATCCAAGGAGGCGCGTCGCAGCGTTCCGCGGCGTGTCGATCCTCCGATCCGGCGCCTCCTCGACGTCGTAGGCCCCGAAGGCCCAGAGGAGCGGCGACAGGGCGAGCAGCCCGACCCCCAGCGGCACCTCCACCAGCTCCCAGAGCACGTTCGGGTTGTACTCGTGCCGCACCTCGATGGTGCCGTAGATCACCTGCCGCCGCAGCACGAGCGCGCGCCGGTCCAGGACCGCGATCTCCAAGCGCTCCGGCCCCACCCGCACCACCTCCACGCGCCGCTCCGCCGGCCCGGCCTCCCGCTCCACGTCGACCCGCGCCGGCAGCCCCCGCTCGTGGGCCACGAGGCCGTTGCAGCCGACCAGTCCCGCCGCGAGGGCGAGGATCGCGGCGTGGCAGACCCTGAGGAGCACGGGGCGGGGGCTCACTGGGCGGGGGCTCACTTGTCCCACCCGTACAGGACGAAGGCCGCCCAGAAGAAGGGATGCTGCCAGCGCTCTTCCCCACGCACCGCGAGCTGCGCCGCACGCAGGGCTTCTGCGGCCCCGAGATCGAGGAAGCGCTCGTAGAAGCGCAGCATCAGGCGCGCGGTCGAGTCGTCGGCCACCTGCCAGAGGCTGCCCACAACCGTGGGGGCCCCCGCCGTCAGGAAAGCCGAGCTGAGGCTCGAGAGGGTCTGGCTGCCGCCCTCCTCGTGCACGCTGGTCTCGCAGGCGCTGAGCAGCACCAGGTAGGTCTCGCTCAGGTCTAGCGAGGCGATCTCCGCCGTGCTCAGCGTCCCGTCCACGTCCGGCGTGGCGCTGAGCAGCAGGCTCGAGGGCTCGCCGCTCGCCGGGTCGGTGAGCCGACCGTGGGTCGCGAGGTGTAGGACGCTGTGGCCTCGATACGTATCGAGCAGCCTCTCCTCGGTGGCCTCGGGCCCGACCAGCAGCGTCGAGTCGTCGAAGATGCGCGCGACCGCTCGCGCCTCGTCCTCCGCGGTGGGGAGCGGATCCCAGCCCTCGGGGTAGATCGCGTTGCCGAGCGCCAGCATGCGCGGTGCCTCCGCGAGGAGGGGGCGGCGCAAGAGCTGGTGGTAGAAGCTCACCGAGGGCAGCGAGCTCACCCGCATGCGCTCGAGCAGCGGCTGGCCTCCCTCGTCGAGGAGGAGGACGAAGGGCACATTTGCCAGGAAACCCCACGGCACGAGGGTGAGCGCCTCGGCCCCCTCGAGCTCTGCGGCGAAGGGGCCAAGCAGCGCATCGTGGAGCTGTCGCGCCGGGCGCCGCCAGTGCTCTCCCCGGCCCTCGAAG